>JANMIS010000457.1:0-4560 GCA_031375925.1 Synechococcales cyanobacterium OTE_70_concoct_197_sub | reverse complement strand
GTCCGTCAGCAGTGATGGCAGCCCGGATAGTCGCTTCTTTTCTTGGCGGGGTCAGGGACAGTGGGTGCGGGCTTTGGCTCCCGATACGCTGGTGCTAGTGCGGGGAGATGTGCAGTTTGCCGATCGGCCTTTGTTGGGGCTAGAGCAGTTTGGGTTAGGCGGTCAGGAGACGGTGCGAGGGTATCGTCAGGATGCGCTGTTAACGGATAGCGGGATGTTGCTGTCGGTAGAAGGCCGGATTCCCTTGTTTAAGTTTGGGGCAGATAAGCGCAGCATTATCCATTTGACGCCGTTCTTGGATTTGGGTAAGGCTTGGAATGCGGGCGGCAAGGCGAGTCCTGAGTCAAGTACGTTGTTTTCGGCGGGCTTGGGGCTGCGGTTACAGCTTGGAACTCAAGTGACAGCGCGGCTGGATTGGGGGATTCCGTTGACTTCGATCGCAGGAGAGAAGCGCACCTGGCAGGAAAATGGAGTTTATTTCTCTTTGACGGCTTCACCGTTTTAGAGGATTCTCCGCTTCGGTGCTGGTCCACCTCGGAATAAATTCCGAGGCTCATAGCCCAAACCCATAAAGGGTTGAAGAACATAAATAAAACCTCTTTAACCCGTTTCAACGGGTTTTCGCTATGAGCCTTGGAATTTATTCCAAGGTGGGGTGGGCAATCCCTCAAATCTCTTTAAAATAGGAGATAACATCGATCGGACATCATTAGACAACTCCAGAGACAACTCCAGACAACTCCTCCTACGCTTCTTATGAATTCATTGATTGCTCTTGCTCTCCTAATTGGCGCTGGATGTCTGATGTATTCCATCTGGCGCGATCGTAATTCCCAAAAATCTTCCCATCAAAAATCCTGGAATGGCAAAATCAGCGGACCTTTGCTACAAGCAGTGAAGGGCGATCGGGCTTTAGCAAAGCGGCTGCTTGACGGCGCAAGACTGAAATATCCTGGTAAGTCCGATCGGTGGTACGTCGAGAAAGTGATCTACGACATTGAACGCGACGGAGCCGGGACTTCCTTTAAAAGACGCTAGGTATTTTATAAAGCATTGAGAAATTCTGATAACTAGACTATTAAAAAATCAATGGACAATTTGAGTAGTCTTCAGAACACAATGAAGGGTACCTCAGGGAAGATTGGTCTATGTTTGTTTCAGAATCTCAAATGCACCGAGTCCGGTGGATATTGACAGTTGGATGGCTCCTGGTTGTTGGATCCTTGCTTTATGATCCTTGGACATCGGCATTGACCGAACCCAGTCATCCTTGGAGTCCACTACGACTCTCCAACGCCTGCATTGAGGTCCAAGGCAAATGCTTAACTGAACAACCCTATCCATTGGGAACCACGCTTTTTTGGGGTGCGATCGTCCCCTCTGCAATCTTTATTTTGTTGGTGTTTGGCCATGAGCTATGGCGGCGAATCTGTCCGCTCTCGTTTCTATCGCAGATTCCGCGTGCCCTCGGACACCAACGACAGTTCAAGCGCGAAAATCCAAAAACTGGGAAGGTTCGCTATGAATTAGCAAAAGTGAATGCCGATTCGTGGTTGGGTAAGAATTATCCCTACGTGCAATTTGGCTGGCTGTTTGTGGGATTGTGTGGGCGGATTTTATTTTTTAATGCCGATCGTTTGGTCTTAGCGCTTTGGATATTGTTCACCATTGGGGCAGCGATCGGTGTGGGCTACCTATACGGCGGTAAATCCTGGTGCCAGTACTTTTGCCCAATGGCCCCTGTTCAAACCATTTTCAGTGAACCAGGGAGCTTGTTGAGTAGCAAAGCGCATATGAGTGATCAGTCCATCACGCAATCCATGTGCCGCACGGTCCTTCCGGATGGCAAAGAACAAAGCGCTTGCGTAGCCTGCCAAAATCCATGCATTGATATTGATGCTGAACGAAACTATTGGGATAGCTTGAACAAGCCTGAAACCTCGTTGATTCGGTATGGTTATGTGGGGTTAGTGGTGGGTTATTTTTGCTATTACTATTTGTATGCAGGCAACTGGAACTATTACTTTTCTGGGGCTTGGCTTCGCCAAACGGACCAACTCGCTTCTTTGTTTGATCCTGGACTTTATCTATTTGGTCAAGCCATTAATATTCCTAAATTAGTCGCTGTTCCGCTGGTGCTAGGTGGATGTACGACGATCGCCTACGGGGTTGGACGGACGATCGAAAAACGGGTCAAATCTTCCCTCAAATCTCCCCGATCAAATCCAACGCTATCAATTGAGATCATTCGTCATCGAATTTTTGCCCTTTGTACGTTTGGAATTTTCAACTTCTTCTTTATTTTTAGCGGTCGTCCTCTCATTCAGCTCATGCCCTGGTCGGTGCAATATCTCTACGACTTGGGTTTAGTTTCACTGAGTACTCTTTGGCTTTACAAGACTTGGCGGCGTAGTCCCGATCTCTATTCCCGTGAAAATCTAGCCAGTCGATTCCGTAAGCAATTAGAAAAACTAAACCTCGATGTTTCACAGTATTTAGACGGTCGAGTACTGGGGGATCTCAATACCCATGAAGTCTATGTCCTAGCCAAAGTGCTTCCTGGCTTTACCCGCGAAAAACGACATCAGGCTTATAAAGGTGTGGTTCGAGAAGCCTTAGAAGAGGGCTATGTCAACTACTCCAGCAGTTTGGAAATCTTGCAGCAAATGCGTCGAGAATTAAGTATTACCGATGATGAACACCGGATCGTATTGGAAGAATTAGGCATTGAAGATCCTGAGTTACTTAGCCCCAACCGTCAACGCAGTTTGGAAAATCAAATCCGTCTGAGCGGCTATCGTAAATCGCTGGAGCGGCTGATGCTACTCCAAAGCAAACAATCGGATAGTCTCCTATCAGCCCAGGATTCAGTGGCAATTCGCTCTCTGAGACGGGAATATTCGATTACATCCCAAGAACAAGAATGGATTCTAAGTGGGTTTTCGGCCAATGCAAGCAGCGTCAAAAAAGCCGAATTTCTCCTGTCTCAATTGCCACAGTTGATTGATGGGTATCGCGCCTTGAACCAAAGCTTGCTCCAAGAGCATCAAGCCGTACTAATGCTGCTGCGGGAAAACCTAAAACATAAAAAAGAACTCATTGTGCGATCGGTTCTAGAAACCATGGCACTCCTTGGGAGCGATCCGGCTGCCACCGCTCTGGCGCAGTCTTTACAACAGTCTTCTCCTATGGTTTTAGTAGAAATCCTAGAGCAGGAGAACTGGAACGATCGGATTCCATTAGAGAACTTGCAACGTCTGACCCAGCCTGGAGAAACGCCTGTTGCTTGCTCACTGGAATTTTCTTCTCAGGCGATTCTGGGCCATTTGGAGGCTCTTGTGCAGGCTCAAAATCCGCTGGTGCAAGCGGCGGCACTGTATATGATCGCTCAATTGGACCCAGAACGCAGTCAGACGATCGCTCAAAATCAACAGTATGTAGCACCGTCAGAAATCGTCCGGGAAATCGCCGCACAGCTTCTAAGCACACCCAAGGCACCCTTGACCGCATTCCCAACACTAGAGAAATCAGTGTATCTGTTTAACAGCGATTTCTTCCATCGGATGCAGAGTGAAACGCTGATTGCCTTGGCACGTCGAGCTGAGGTCAAAACCTACGCTAAGAATCAGGTGATCACCGAGGCGGGGGATACCTGTCGGGAGTTGCTACTTCTCATTGAAGGAGAGGCTAAGATTCACTACCGTCTTGCTGACGAAGTTCGAGTGGAATCTCTCCATCCGGGTCAAACGCTAGATGAGCTAGAGGTCTTGGCACACAGCACTTCAGAAAACACCATCATTGCAGACCGTGAAGAGACCCGGATTTTAGCCGTCTCAGTGGATGCCTTTGATGACCTACTCGACCAAGACCCTGATTTTGCTCGACGGGTTTTGGAGTTAGAAAGTCGGCAGTTACAGCGGTTTGTTCGATCGGTACAGCCAGTCTAAACCACTCATCAGGCCCAGTCGGGAATCGGCGTCGTTGAGCCTAGGGCACGGGAAAGGCGGAACTCAAGGGAGTGAATCAAATACTTACGATCGCCACCCGCAGGATCCGCCATGGGTTTAACTAGAACCGTGAACATGCCTAAACGATTTCCGGCTAACACGTCTGTAAAGAGCCGATCGCCCACCATGGCCACCCGATCGGCAGGGAGATCCATCGCTTCAACAGCTCGGCGGAGTTTGCGGCGCGAAGGCTTGGCGGCTCCGGTAATATAGGGAGCATTGAGGGTTTCGGCAATGCGATGGATCCGGCTCTCGCTGACATTGTTGCTCACCAACCAAATTTGTGGCGTCACTTTGCGAACTGATTCAATCCAAGGCAAGATTTCTGCGCTAATTTGCGACATTTTGATGGGAACTAAAGTCTCGTCCACATCCAGGACAAGACCCTGAATCTGATGCTGCTGAAGCAACTCCGGCGTTAAATTCAAAATCGTATCGTTGAGAAATAGATCAGGTTGAAGGCGTTTTCCCCAGGACATAGCTTGTGAGACCTTTCAGGTAAAGAGTGAGTAAAGAAAATGATTGAAGAAGCTCAGGATTTTGGTTTGTTTTT
>JANMIS010000696.1:0-2354 GCA_031375925.1 Synechococcales cyanobacterium OTE_70_concoct_197_sub | reverse complement strand
TGTAACCCTGATCTAGTGCCATGGTGATCTAGTGATCTAGGTGTGGCGATGAGTTGGAAATGCTACTTTTGCCTGAGATTTTTGCCTGAGATTATGGTGTCCGTTTAGTATGTTATTGAGGCTTTATTCCTTCTACCAACGCAGTTGCAGTCTGCTGGAAACTGTTGCATGATCAGAGACTGCCGCCCTCGCCCCAACCGCCACCATGCCAGAATTTTCTATCCAAGCACCCTACGAACCCAAAGGCGACCAGCCCACTGCGATCGCAGCCATGGTGAAGTCCATCGAAAGCGGGGTTCAGTACCAGACGTTGCTGGGCGCGACCGGAACGGGAAAAACCCACTCGATCGCCCGCGTGATCAACCAAGTCAATAAGCCGACGCTAATTCTGGCTCACAACAAAACGCTTGCTGCCCAGCTCTGTAACGAATTACGAGAATTTTTTCCGAATAATGCGGTGGAATATTTCATTAGTTATTATGACTATTACCAGCCTGAAGCCTACATTGCCGTCAGCGACACTTTCATTGAAAAAACCGCCTCAATCAATGAAGAAATTGATATGTTGCGTCACTCAGCGACTCGATCGCTCTTTGAACGGCGAGATGTGATTGTAGTTGCGTCCATTAGCTGCATTTATGGTTTGGGAATTCCGACGGAATATTTGAAAGCAGCTATTCCGTTTCGTGTGGGTGAAGAAGTCAATCAACGACAAATTCTTCGAGATCTAGCCTCGATTCAATATACGCGTAATGATCTAGACTTGGGCCGAGGTAAGTTTCGGGTGAAGGGAGATGTGTTGGAGGTGGGTCCGGCTTATGAGGATCGGATTATTCGAATTGAGTTCTTTGGCGACGAGATCGATGCCATTAAATATGTTGATCCTGTTACAGGCGCGACGCTGCAAAATTTGGAAACGGTTAATATCTATCCGGCGCGTCACTTTGTAACGCCAGAAGACCGTCTAGAGGAGGCTTGTAATGCGATCGAAGCTGAAATGAAAGTGTCCCTTGAGGTGATGGAAGCGGAGGGAAAACTGGTAGAAGCACAACGCTTAGAACAACGTACGCGATACGATTTAGAATTGCTACGGGAAGTGGGATTCTGTCAGGGAGTGGAAAACTATTCGCGACATCTTGCAGGACGGGCGGCAGGAGAGTCACCGGAATGCTTAGTCGATTACTTCCCGTCAAATGAGTGGCTGTTAGTGGTGGATGAATCCCATGTGACCATTCCCCAAATTCGGGCGATGTACAATGGTGACCAAGCGCGTAAAAAGGTATTGATTGATCATGGGTTTCGGTTGCCGAGCGCAGCGGATAATCGACCTTTGAAGGCGGATGAGTTTTGGGAAAAAGTTAAGCAGTGTATTTTTGTTTCGGCGACGCCGGGGGATTGGGAGCAGGAGATTTCGGGAGAGCATATTGTGCAGCAGGTGATCCGACCAACGGGAGTGCTTGATCCCGAGGTTTTTGTGCGGCCTAGTGAAGGACAAGTTGATGATTTGTTGTCTGAAATTCAAATACGAGTTCCGAAAAAAGAGCGCGTATTGATTACGACTTTGACAAAACGAATGGCGGAGGATTTGACTGAATATTTCCAGGAAAGAAGCGTGAGAGTGCGGTATTTGCATTCAGAGATTACCTCGATCGAACGCATCGAAATCCTTCAAGATTTACGCGAAGGGGTCTTTGATGTCTTGATCGGGGTAAACCTACTGCGAGAGGGTTTGGATTTACCGGAGGTTTCACTGGTTGCAATTTTAGATGCGGACAAAGAGGGCTTTTTGCGGGCTAGACGATCGCTCCTCCAAACCATTGGCCGTGCGGCTCGACATGTGGAAGGGAAAGCGATTTTGTATGCCGATCGAATGACCGATAGTATGGCGATTGCAATTGAAGAAACAGCACGAAGACGGGAAATTCAAATTGCTTATAATGAGAAGCATGGCATTACGCCAACTGCAATTATTAAACGATCGACAAACTCGATTTTGGCGTTCCTAGATGTGTCGAGGCGGCTTAATTCTCAAGAGCTTGAGCAGGTCGTGGAACATGTCTCGGATATCCCGCTGGAAAATATTCCTGCATTGATTCAGCAGCTTGAAGCACTGATGAAAGAGTCAGCGAAGAAGCAGGAATTTGAAGAGGCGGCGAAGTATCGGGATCGGATTAAGAAGCTGCGCGATAAGCTGACGGGGACACGATCGTAGTTTGGTTTTGTTCACAACTCTTAAAATTCGCCAACCGAATTACGATTGCATTCACCGCTTTCATTTGTTCCCTTAATGGAACGGTAGCGTGATTCAGTAAGATGCTAAAAACGATCGGCTGGCTATCTTTCGGTGTAACGTA
>JANMIS010000428.1:0-1366 GCA_031375925.1 Synechococcales cyanobacterium OTE_70_concoct_197_sub | reverse complement strand
GAGGAAGTGGCTATCCAAATAAGTCAAGTTACCCAAACGAGTAAATCTGCGAAAGATATCAAACAGCAACTGATCGCCCATCCCTATGCTGCCTGCGCTTCCATTGAATTGAATGTCTGTGGCATCGGTAATTCTTCACCGCGATCGATCGCCCCTTCAATTAACATTTCCAGAACCTCTTGAGCATTCGCGATCGCCTCTTCATAGGTATCACCATGGGTATGACAAAATTCTCCCCACTCCGGCAGACTAACGACAAAGCAATCGTCCTCATCTGACCATTGAACAATCACGGTATAGCGAGGCTTCAACTCAATCATCATGTTTAAGGCTCCTGATTTTCCTGAAGGCGTTGTAGAACTTCCGCCACGTCCTTTTCCTGGTATGACTTCGCATCTGCGCCATCCTTTCCAGAGATTGTGAGCTTACCTAGAATCAAAGGATGTGACCATTTAGTATGACTTCCCTTAACTGATTCATAGGTAAGTCCTGCTTTTAGGGGCATGGCCTTTAGCTCACGCAGTTTCTTCGGCATCACCTCATCCTGATTTAGATTTGACCCCAGCAGATTTTCTGACTTAATCGTAACTTTGGCAAATCACTAAACCTTAATCACACCCCGATCGAAGACTTTGCCGTCAGTTCCGATGCCTTGAATCACCATGGCTTTTTCATAAAGCTCAATCGTGCTAAATCCAAAGCGAGAAACCGCAAATGCAGCGGTTGCCGTCGGCTTAACAGGTCTAAGGGACGCACCGCCGTGGCCTGTGACGAGGTAGGTGGTGCCATCTAGAGGGCGACTACGCTCATAGTGATGCTCGTGGCCGTTGAGGTAGAGATTGACGCGGTATTGTTTAAAAATTGGCGTAAAAATCTTCACCAATTCAGGATTTGTGCCGTAGTGGCCAGAAGAATAAATAGGAAAATGGCTGTAGACAATCTTCCAGGGAGCTTTATTTTGTTTTAGTTCCGTCTGTAACCAGGAGACTTGCTCATCCCACTTAACGTTGGCATTCAAGTCTAGTACAAAAAATTGAGCTGGGCCTTGGCTATAGGTGTAGTAGCGCCCGTCCATATTGAAAGCTTGATATTTGACTTGGGGATTACCATTTTCGGTGCGGATATCATGATTTCCGAGGCAGGCACGGAATTTGACACCTGCTTTTAACAGGTCAGCGTAGGGTTCTTCAAAGGCGATCTTGACTTTGGATATTTCACCGCTGTTGTAAATATTGTCGCCGCCCAGGACGGCTAAATCAAAGGGATATTGTTTCGCCTTCGAATAGGCTTTCTGGACATTACCTGGCTCGATCTGCTCGATATTGGGCTGGTAGCGGTGGTGATTTACCAGATTTATAACCTGGTT
>JANMIS010000690.1:0-1692 GCA_031375925.1 Synechococcales cyanobacterium OTE_70_concoct_197_sub | reverse complement strand
CCACCCTTTCCCGAAGTGATTACAATTACGCGCCCCATGAGCTAGCCGGATTTGGTTTTAAATGCTTATAGAATATACGTTAAAACGCGATCGTTAGGTCATTCATGTCATCACAAGTTACGACGACTTCCTCCTTTTGCTATACGCCGCCTGACTTAGCTCACAGTGCAAAGCGAATTTTGCTCAAGCCCAATCTCGGGTATCCCGTCGGTGCACCCGTCACTGTGAGCTTGGGTGTCCTCGGCAGCACCCTTAAGTCTCTACGCAAAGTTAATCCTACGGCGGAGATTCTGATTGTTGAGGGCGTTTGCTCTCCCGTTAACTTGAGGGACATTGTGGCCAAACATGGGGTGTATTCAGTGCTAGATGAGGGAATGCAGATTTTGGATGCGGATGAACTGGAGATGATCGAATACGAGAACCGATCGCCTGCTCCCGCAAGATTTAAAACCATGTGGGCACCGAAGTTGCTTCAGGAAGTCGATTGCCGGATTTCGCTCGGCACGTTCAAGCGCACTATTCTTAAGGATGAGGTACTCATCTCAGCCTCACTTAAAAATCTTTACGGTCTGTTTCCCCGATCGAAGTACAAAGCCCGCAGCGGCAATTCACGGGGACAACTTCATCGTCCGTCTGTGCCGTTAGTCCTACAGGACGTGTATTTTACGATCGGGCATCTGTTTGATGGGGCGGTGATTGACGCGGATCAGCGCTTGCTGAGCCGGGATTGGAAGCCAGATAAGGGCGATAAGGTGAAAAGCGATCGGGTCTTCTGGGGTGAGGACTTGATTGAGTGCGATCGACTGGCTTGTGAAACCTTGGGCGAAGAGGTTCCGAACTATGTGACGGCGATCGAGCGGCTGAGGAAAAATATCTAGGATTTTGTTTTGGTTGCTTTTGCTTTTTTTACCTTGGTTTTCTTCGCTTCTTTTTCAAGGGATTGCAGGTCTTCAATCGTCCATCCGGTGATGCGGGCGATCGTTTCCACAGGGATTTTCTCCGCCAACATCGCCAGAGCAGTTGCTCTTTGGTTCATCTCAACCCCTTCTTGACGGCCTTCCTCTTTAACGTCTCGATAGAACCGAGTTTCAGCGAATGATTTTGCAAGCATTGTTTCGACCTCTTTACGAGTTAGATTGTCAAATCGATAAGAAATAATGGTTCCTATCATTCCTATGATGTCATGCCGAGCCTCAGATGGGATCTGTTCGTGTTGAGCACGATCGAGTAATTTTCGAGCGACTTCGGGAGCTTTTTTCTCCATCGATCGCAAAACTGGGTTCTTTCACCGAAACAGAATCAAACCGATAGCGATTGGATTCTTTGGGTGGAGACGGAAGCAATTCAAAGAGGCTTCCGGGCGATTGGGCGAAGAGTTTGTAAAAAATTGAATCTCGTTTCATGTCTGAAAATCCAAAACGATCGTTGCTGCATGTTTTAAAGCGGCATGTTTTAAAATTAACTCAACCGTTGAAATTGCCCCATGAAAATCCATCTCCAGACCTTCACCGTCCAAAAGCGTGTTGCATTAACCATCAGTCGAGGCACCACAGCACAAAGTACCAATATTTTCATACGAGTGGAACATGACGGCATTGAAGGCTGGGGAGAAGCGTCGCCGTTCAGTATCGGCACCCAGACCCAAACCACTGACGACATTGCCCGCGCACTTCAGAAGGTTGCACCCCTTCT
>JANMIS010000414.1:0-10917 GCA_031375925.1 Synechococcales cyanobacterium OTE_70_concoct_197_sub | reverse complement strand
CCCGAATTTCGCGCCATTCTTCAAGCCACGACCGACCACAGCGACGTTCTACTAATTGTTGAACAGTACATCGCAGGCGAAACCTACGAACAATGGGCCGATGCTGGCAACCGTCTCGACGAAACAGGAGCCGTGCAGTTTTTGCAGGATTTGCTCCCCGTGTTGAGCTACGTCCACGATCGAGGCGTTATCCACCGAGATATTTCTCCCGATAACCTGATCCGAGAAGCCCGCACCCACAAGCCCTTTCTTATCGACTTCGGCAGTGTTAAGCAAGTCGCTACCGCCGTACAGATCTCAGGTCTTAGGGCTGGTACCCAAATTCACAAACCCGGATTCTCGCCCCCAGAACAACTGCGCGGCGACATCACCCGCAGCACCGATCTCTATTCCCTAGCCGTTACTACTCTTGTCCTGATGACAGGCCGATCGCCCCTAGAACTTTACGACGGACAACTGGCCGCTTGGCGTTGGCAAGAATTTGTTACCGTTAGCTCAGGATTTGCGAACTTCCTCGATCGGCTTTTAGCGTATCAATCCAACGATCGCCCCCGCAGCGCCCTCAACGCCGCGCAACTGCTGCAATCCATCGCCGGGATATCGGGTCTTGCGCCGGGAGATCTCGCCCCCTACATTCCCCCGGTCCCCATCATTGGACTCCCTGCTGCCGCACATCCCGCTGCCGCACATCCCGAACCAACGCCCGCCCGCCCGGAGCCGCCCGTCTCTCAGATGCGAACAGTGGCCATTGCCCCCGCTGCCACCCATTTTCCTACCACCTACCCCGCCCAGCCCCCTCGCCTGCCTAGACAAAGCGATCGAGAGCAACCCGTTCGAGAGCAATCCGTTCGAGAGCAATCCCCAGCGGATCTAGAATTTCAAAGAGCAGCTTCGGATCGCCCTCAGCCCGAAGAAGACATTCTATGGACCGTGATCAAATTTCCCTGGACCGTTTTGGTCTGGTGCGTAAAGGCGCTGTGGATGGGAATTAAGGCGATCGATTGGGTTTTGACCTGGGTATGGCGAGGGATTTTAATCATGGGATTGCTGGCAGGCGGTGCGGCGGCGTCTTACTTTTGGAGCCTGCGATCGGAGCCACCTGTTGCTAGAGAGCGCCGAGCGCCCATTTCAGAACCCCAAAGTCCCAGCTTAAAATTTCCCGAACTGCCACAACTTCCCGATATTCAACTGCCGAAAATTCCAGACATTCAACTGCCCACCTTGCCGGAACTTAAACTACCCGACTGGACTCAAGGCAAAAGCGCAAGTTGCAGCGAAACGATCGCCCGCTCTGAAGAGATGGGACTAACCAAAGCGCAGTTTTACCAAAAAGTAAATTCTCGCTTCCGGGGAAAACACCCCGAACTCAACGATCGAATGCTCACCGATGGACCCGAAGACGCCCAACTCCGTCAGGACTGGTGCTCGATCGCAGATAAAGTTCTTTCTGAAACTCCAAAGCTTCCTTAATCATCGATTTTCCTCATCGGTAATCCGATGCCCTGTGAGACAAGGTAGAGTGTAGAGTGGAATTCACAAAACTTCTTGATTCTTGCTATTTCGGCAAAATCATTAGATTGTTCAAAACCCTGGCACCTCGCCAGCCTGTTCACCAGAGGAGAAAACGAATCTATGCCGCAGCTTGAGATGATGCCAGCACTCGATTACCAAAGTGACGTCTATAAGGACGCTTACAGTCGCATCAATGCGATCGTCATCGAAGGTGAAGAGGAAGCCTACTGCAACTACAACCAACTGGCTGGCTTAATGCCGAAGGATGCCCAAGAGTTGCAAAAGCTTGCCAAGATGGAGTTTAAGCACAAAAAAGGATTCGAAGCCTGCGGCAAAAACCTGGGCGTGACACCAGATATTCCATTCGCTAAAGAATTCTTCGGTAACCTCCATGGAAACTTTCAGGCGGCGGCAGCCAGTGGAAACATTGTGACCTGCCTATTAATTCAGTCGCTGATCATTGAATGTTTTGCGATCGCGGCCTACAACATCTACATCCCCGTTGCCGATGATTTTGCCCGCAAAATCACTGAAGGCGTGGTCAAAGATGAGTATCTGCATCTGAACTACGGTGAGGAATGGCTCAAGGCAAACTTTGACACGGCTCGCGAAGAGCTAGAAGCTGCTAACAAGCAAAACCTCCCCCTAGTCTGGACCATGCTTAATCAAGTCGCAAAAGATGCGATCGAATTAGGGATGGAGCGCGAGGCCCTCGTCGAAGACTTCATGATCGCCTACGGGGAAGCCTTAGCCAATATTGGCTTCACGACGCGGGACATCATGCGCATGTCAGCCTACGGACTCGCTGCGGTCTAGCCGATCGCTAAGAGCGATCGTTTGATTTGTCAGTCATGATTTAATTTCATGACTGACGGTTCTGAGGTGAGGGGATGCCCAAGCTTCGGTATCATGACTTGGGGATTCTCCAATCCCTAACTCAGTTCTGCTTACCATCCCCTACCTTCCGCAAATCATGTTTGGTTTAATCGGTCATCTAACCAGCCTAGAACACGCCCAGTCCGTCGTTTACGACATGGGTTTTTCTGAATATGCAGAACAAGACATAGAATTTTGGTGCAGTGCGCCTCCGCTTATTGTGGATGAAATTACAGTGACCAGTGCGACGGGTCAGGTGATTGAGGGTCGCTACATCGAATCCTTTTTCATACCAGAAATGCTGGCCACACGTCGTTTTAAAGCGGCTACTCGAAAGATTATCAATGCGATGGTCCATGCCCAAAAGAATGGCTTGGACATTACAGCGTTAGGTGGATTTTCGTCGATTATTTTTGAAAATTTTGAACTGTCTCAACTTAAGCAAATTCGCAACGTCACGCTGAATTTTGAGAAATTCACCACGGGTAACACCCATACGGCTTACATCATCGTGCGCCAGATAGAGCAAGCGGCCAAGCAGCTTGGAATGAATCTATCGGACTGTACGATCGCTGTATGTGGCGCTACAGGCGATATCGGCAGCGCTGTGTGCCGCTGGGTAAACCAACGCCTTGACGTGAAGGACATCTTGTTAATTGCACGAAACTCAGAACGACTCCAAGCCCTGCAAGCAGAACTCGGTCGTGGAAAAATCCAAACCCTAGATGAGTCCTTGCCCCAAGCCGATATCATTGTGTGGGTTGCCAGTATGCCGAAGGGGGTCGAAATCGATGCCCAAACTCTGAAGCAGCCCTGTCTATTAATTGACGGTGGGTACCCCAAAAATCTAGGAACAAAAGTTCAGCGTCCCGGCGTTCATGTTCTAGGTGGCGGCATAGTGGAGCATTCCCTGGACATTGACTGGAAAATTATGGATATCGTCAATATGGATGTCCCCGGTCGTCAGATGTTCGCCTGTTTTGCGGAGGCGATGCTGTTGGAATTTGAAAAGTGGCACACGAATTTTTCTTGGGGGCGCAACATGATCACGGTTGAAAAAATGGAACAAATCGGTGAGGCATCTGTTCGCCATGGGTTCAGGCCGTTGCTGATTGAAAACTTGTCGTGATTTAACTCAAGTGAATTCTGCGGGGCGAGGTGACGATCGCCCCCCCTAAGCTCCCAGACCACGATCGCACCATTTTTTCGGCGGTAATGCTGGCTTGTTCGCCTTGAACCGCATAGCGGAGCCGCAGTTCTGCTGGAATTGCCCTCGTACCGCCCTGTGTGCCTAGCAAGCATCCTAAAAGCGGGGCAGTCCAGTGGGGCGCGGGGCTGATACTCACGAGCCGATCGAAAGCCAAACGCCAATTCCCCGGCAAACAGAGCGCCCCGTAAATTGCAAGGACGATCGCCGCTTCTCGGGAGTCTAGGTCCAGAGCCGTTAGAGTCTCCGATACCGAAACCAGGCTGGTCCGACGATCGATGCACCCCATCGCCCAAGCCAAAGCAGCCTCATTGAGCACCACTTTTTTCTGACTCCAAGCCTCATAGCTACGGGATGTGGGGTTTAACTCGCCCGAGATCGCCAAGCTCAACGTCCCATAGAAGCTCCAATCCGTCCGGCTAAAAGCCCCCGCAGACAATGTGCCTAACAACTCCAAAACTGTGACGTGACCGAGCATAACTTGAGGAATGTAGCCTAAGTAGCTCTCCAACTGAGGCTCCGCTTCGGGGGGCAAAACGAGATCTTGACCGATCGCCATCCCCCAAAGTCCAGCCTGAAAGCGATCGAGTAGTGAATACATGCGAAAATAGGGGGCGAAGAATTTAGCTAAAATAATCCAATTAGAATTTAGTTTTAGCCAATCGCTAAATTCTAACCCGTTTAGATCTTAAGGAAATGACCATGCGCTTGATTTTTCTTCTCCTGATGACCGTCTTAATCGCTCTTCCAGCCCAGGCAAAGCCCTTGCTAAAACTAGGTTCTCAAGGAGTCGATGTGCTTGAAGCTCAAGCATTGTTGCAACTGTTGGGCTACTATGACGGCAACCTGGACGGCATCTACACTGAGGCCACAGAAAAATCCGTCAACGCCTTCCAAAAAATCACAGGCTTAACGCCCGACGGCATTTTGGGTCAGTCCACCTGGATGAAACTGCTTCCCACCCCAAAATCTGAAACCCAGCCTGATACAAAGAATCCCGAAGCTAAAAAAAACGATGCCAAGTCCTCTGCAAAACCTGCTGAAGCGGCCAATGCAACCCCGATTCTGCGGCGAGGGGCTAAGGGAGATGCGGTCTATCGGCTGCAAAAACGACTGGTTTATCTCGGATTCTTGGGGATTGCGCCGGATGGAGACTTCGGAGAGTTGACTGAAAAAGCCGTGAAAGCTGCTCAGCAGAAGTACAAGCTAGATGCAGATGGCGTCGTAGGCGGAGCCACTTGGAACGCGATCGGTCTCTAGGTAAAAATATAAATGTTCAGAGTCATATCCCCATCACACACCCTACATCGTCCTAAAAAAGTTCTGTCTGCCATTTAGACGAATGGGTCCAAGTTATGTGCTGGATGGGCAATGTATCTGCAAGATTAAGGGTTAAAATAGTCTATGAATCGTTCTTATCGTACTGACCCTTGTTATCTGTTCTTATTTTCGAAAAAATCGAAGTTACATTAAGCTTAAATAAAATTTTTATTTCACAGGTTTTATCAAGATCTCCCCAAGGGTACAGGTGTCTCTTGTGGATGAATTCGTTACTGTATTAGAAATGGTATGGCTAAGTTGAATTCTTCTTCCTTATTATTCGATTTCATTATCTCTCGTTTCTCTTTTATTGCCTGAAAATCCAGGTTCTTATCTTTATATGCCTTATCCGTTAAATCGCCTATCCATTTTTGTGGATGGCAACAATATGTTCTACGCCCAGCAAAAGAATGGGTGGTTTTTTGACCCTAAGCGTGTTCTTGAATATTTTGCTGGAGAGAAAACAAATTTAGATTTGGTCAATGCATTTTGGTACACGGGACTGAAGGATCCCCAAGATCAGCGGGGGTTTCGAGATGCTTTGATTAGTCTGGGCTATACGGTTCGGACGAAGATCTTGAAGGAATATTACGACGATACTTCAGGGCGCTACTCGCAAAAGGCGAACCTAGACATTGAAATTGTTGTGGATATGTTTAGTACGGTAGACCAGTACGATCGGGTGATTTTGTTCAGCGGAGATGGGGATTTTGAGCGGGCGATCGAGTTATTGCGGGCAAAGAATACCCACATTACGGTGGTTTCAACTGAGGGGATGATTGCTCGGGAACTGCGAAACGTGACCGATCGCTACATTGATCTCAATGCGATTCGTAGCTACATCGAGAAGGCTGATTACTGAGAGCCTAATGCTACGCTAACTGAATCTCATTCGGGTTATCCCGAAGTGCCTTCTACCCATGGTTTGGTGACGCATTCTGATGCAATGCCGCCCCCGTTCGCCCCGTTACCCAAACCGATTGCAAAGCCGAAGCGCCGATCGCTCTGAGCCTTTTTATTGAGCGTTTTCATCTAGCAGGTTGGGACCCGTACGAGTTTTGAGCGGATTGCCGTTTTCGGATTTTGGAAGGATCTTCTATGCTGGTTAAACAACTAGATGCCTTTGGGCATTGAACCGTTTTACTCTTTAGTGTGGATAAAGGATTTGCCAGTTATGAACTCTCTTCCTCCTAGAAGTGGCTCAGGCCATTCAACGGGCGTTTCTGCTGCATTGCCGATTTTGGGTGCGGGCTTGCGGAGGCTGCTGTGGATTGGGTTTTGGGTGTGGCTGCTTGTGACCTTGGGACTAGGCTGGCTGGTGAAAGGGGCGGTGGTGTTGGTTGTGGTGCTAATTTCGGTGCCGATCGCAGGGGTTTTGATCGCCCAGTGGTGGCTGCGGAAGAATCTAGTTCAAGGGGCTTGCCCAGTCTGTAGCTATGAGTTAGCGGGTTTGAATGGGACGCAGATGTCCTGTGCAAATTGCGGTGAGCCGCTGCGGGTGGAGAATCGTCAGTTTCGGCGGATGTCCGCAGATGGGGCGATCGATGTGACGGCAGTAGATGTGGAAGTTCAGTCGGTGGATGTGACGGTTGATTGAGGTTTTAGAAGCCTGGTAAACTAAATCTTAGACTAACGTAAAATATCAACACAAAATATTGATTATGGAATGGACTACTGAAGCTGAAGCAAAGCTCAAAGAAATCCCGTTTTTCGTGCGTCCGGGAGCACGAAAAAAAATTGAAAAATTAGCGCAGGAAATGGGCGAGACGAGCATTACGCCTGAAATCTATGACAAGGCGAAGGCTAAATTTGGGGAGAAATAGCGAAATGGATTACTGTGCTGTGCAGGTTTGCTTGATTTATAGTAGACAAAGCGGTATTTGGGATAGGCACTCCTCATGTCAGTAACAGAAATGCAGCGGTTGGTTCAGTATGTAACTGATAGTCAAGGAACCCAGACAGGTGTTGTGGTCCCGATCGGTCTTTGGGAAGAAATTTTAGGGTCTTTGGATAGCAATGCCGGGGCTGCCATTGACGAGGAGGATTCTAAAGAGAAAATTTTGGCAGATTTAATCGAAGCAATGCGATCGACGCGAGCGGGTGAGACGTTTCCGATTCATCAGCTCTGGGAAAAAATTTATGGGTGAACAAGATTCGATCGAAATTGTATTCTCCGTCCCTTTCTTACGACGGGCCAATGTCTCACTAGATGAGATTCGTGAGGCTATCGTGCAAAGTGAAAAATAAATTAGGTTTGAAATAGGCTGAGATGGTGGTGTTGGACAATTTTTTCGAGTAAAAAGAGTCCCCCGACGGAGTTGCCAATTTCGTCTATGGCAGGGCTATAGATCGCAATGGAGCCAAGTCGAGGCACGATCGCCAGTAAACCTCCACTAACGCCAGACTTAATGGGAAGTCCAATGCGGAGGGCGTATTGGGCTGAGCTTTCGTAGAGTCCGCTCGTCAGCATGACGCTGTTGACCATGCGTTGAAATTTGTGGGGAATCGCTGTTTGGGTTTGGGCGAGCAGTAAGCCGAGTCTTGCTAATTCTCGGATGCTGCCGGATAGACAGCAGATGTGGTTGTAGGTTTCGAGGGTGATATCGATATCTTCTATGTAGCCCGATTGGTTGAGCAGTCGGGCAATGCTGCGGTTAGATTCGTTGCTGAGCGATCGGACGGAGGCCAGGGCGAATTCATCAAGGGTTAATTGACAACCTGCTTGAGCATTGAGCCATTGTCGCAAGGCTTCGCAGCGGGCTGTGGCGGTTTGACCGGGCAGAAGCGAAGCGAGAGAAATGGCTCCGCTATTGATCATGGGGTTGCGGGGCCGCCCTCGATCGGTGATCAGTTGAGAGACGGAGTGAAAAGACTGGTCAGAGGCTTCAACGCCCACCCGAGAAAAAATTTTATCGCTACCTTGGTGCGTCAGTAAGTAAAGGAGTAAAAACGGTTTGATCAAACTCATCAAGACGAAAGTTGTATCGACATTTCCAACATGGATAGCCGTGTTTCGATCGCTCTGAATCGTCACGGCTAGCAGTTCGGGATCAATTTCAGAAAGACAGGGAATATAAGTGGGAAGCCTGCCCAAGTCTGACTTGACCTGGGTTCGTTGTAGCCAGACTTTGAGATCGGCCTCTGTAATGTTGCTCAGGCGATCACTAGACAATCCAGGGATTAGTGACATGACACCAGAACCGAAAGGTAAATTTTAATGGTGCTCATTATCCTACTAAAGCGCCATTCTACGATCGGTGTTTCTCGCCCCTTGATTATGGATATCTCTTGATTTATGAGTATCTATGGGCTTGAAAGGGCTTGACCCATTTGAACTTTAGGGCGAGATCTAAAATGAGGGCGGCAACGCCGAAGAGAACAAAGCTTTCAACTAAAGCAATGCCAACAGCCCAGAGATTATTGCGGTAGACCCAAAAGAGTTCGGCTTGGGCGAGTCCTCGCACCAACGCAAAAGCTCCGATCGCACCAGATTTCAAATGTTCATCTTGGCTTTGGCTAACGAGGTGACGGTAGGTAATGCCAAAGAGTCCACCCGAAAATCCCGCAACGCCGATGTCTAGGGCGATCGTGGGAATCTGCATGAATTCTGGATTGATCAAGCTGCCGAACCCCGCGATGATGGCGAGGGTCAGACCCGATAGGATGGCGGCCTTGATGGATTCGAGACGCTCTTGCCAGAGTGAATAAGCCGTTTGGGTTTGGGTATCTTGAGGTTTGATAACTTGGGATTGTACTTCTTGGGGTTGTATTTCTTGGGGTTGTACTTCTTGGGATCGTACTTCAGCTTGCTCGGTCATGGCGTCTTGATTCCTCTGGAGGCCGTCGTCCTGTTATGATGTGCAATAACAATTGTTGTGTATTGTAAGCGAGTCATTAGCACTATGGATATTCTGTCGCTGGGTTGGGCTGGGTTGTTGGCAGTATTTACCTTTTCGATCGCAATGGTCGTCTGGGGTCGTAACGGTCTATAGGGTGGTTTTATGAGTTCTTCACTCTTTACCACGTTGGAACTGGTCGCAGCGGTGTTAATGGGGTCCATTACGGTGGGCGTTATTTACATCACGACTTCTGAATGGCGCGATCGTCGTCGCCGTGAAGAGGAAGCCCGCAAGGCAAGGCGGCGCTAGGAAAAGTATTCTAAAAAGACCCCCTGTTTAAACTACAAACAGGGGGTCTTTTTGAGGATTAGAAACTAGGACTACTTGACGCTAGCTAAGCCGGACGCCATTTCTTCACCGTAAGCTTCTTCACCATGCTCGTTGATATCGAGACCTTGGTATTCGGCCTCTTCTCTGGCCCGCAATGGCATGACCAAGCTGATGAGCTTTAGAATGACGAAGGTGCCCACGCCTGCAATCACGTAGGTGATACCGATCGCAGCCAGTTCAACGCCCAACTCACTAAAGTTGCCTCTCAATACGCCATCTTTACCGCCTGCATTCACCGTGATGTCAGCAAAGATGGCGGTCAGGATAGCCCCAACCGTTCCGCCCACACCATGGACTCCGAAGGTGTCGAGGGAGTCGTCGAATTGCAGCTTTGCTTTCAGACTGACGGCAAAAAAGCAGCAAGTTGTGGTGATTGCACCAATGAGCAACGCGGAAAGTGGGGTAACAAACCCAGCAGCAGGCGTAATGCCCACCAGACCTGCGACCAAACCTGTAGCAATACCGATCGCAGTCGGTTTACCCCGCAGAACCCATTCCATGATCACCCAGACTAATCCACCCGCACAAGCGGATAGGGCCGTAGTGACGATCGCAGTTGTCGCCAAGCTACCGGAGGACAGCGCACTGCCGCCATTAAATCCAAACCAACCGAATAACAGAAGACCTGCACCCAAGAGAACGAAGGGCACATTGTGTGGAGCCGCAGGCTGATTTGGATAGGTTTTACGTGGGCCAAGAACCCAGGCCGCGACCAATGCCGAGACACCTGAACTGATATGAACGACCGTGCCACCGGCAAAGTCTAAGGCTCCGAGTCCGCCCGCAAGTCCTAGGAAACCACCTTTTGCCCAGACCATGTGAGCGAAGATAGGGTATAGAATGCTAGACCAGAGGACCATAAACCAGAAGTAGGCTTTGAAGCTCATACGCTCAACGATCGCCCCCGAAATCAAGGCTGGAGTGATGATCGCAAAGGTCATCTGATACAGCATGAAGAGTTGATGGGGAATCGTTCCTGCATAGGATGTCATGACCGCATACTTAGGATCTGCGGCCTTCAAGGCATCCTCGTAGGGCATCTGGGGCAGATAATCGCCCACTGTCGCGGCAACTTTATTTAGACCCATCCATTCAAATCCCCCGATGAATGCATTCCCGGGGGCAAACGAAAGACTATAGCCAAACAACGCCCAACCTACTCCTACAATCCCAGTCATGATAAATGTCATCATCAGGGTATTGAGGACGTGCTTAGACCGGACAAATCCGCCGTAAAAGAACGCTAATGCAGGGGTCATCATCAGCACGAGGGCCGTCGAGATAAGCATCCATGCAGTGTCGGCACTACTTTGAGCAGCTTTTGCTGCATCCATGACTTCAACAACAGTCGGGTCTGCGGCAAAAGCTGGATTGGCCATCAGGAGTAATGCAATCGCGGCAAGACTCGCTTTGATTAAGAAATTAAACACGCTAGCAACCTTCCAAACCACACAACATTTTAAAGATGAGAATAACGAGCAGGCTTCTAAAAGATCTGCAACAAAAGCTACTGGAGTAACTTTTATAGAACAATCACGTAGTAAGAGGTCTGACCATTGAATTCAATCAATTCTAAAAGGGCGGTTCCGTATCCTGTGATACATTTCTCTTCATAACGCCACATCTTAAGATAGATTTCTTGTTTTACGTCTGAATTTTTGTGGATTTTGAATCCGTACATCCCATGAATTTTATTGTACTAATAATAACTTTTATTTCGTAATTATACTGAGAAGCCCTGATTCAAAGATAGTGGCCACAAAAAAGGGCCTG
>JANMIS010000687.1:0-6236 GCA_031375925.1 Synechococcales cyanobacterium OTE_70_concoct_197_sub | reverse complement strand
CCTTTGATTTTTACCGCGTTGTTTAACAACTTCTGGGCTACTGGAGTCTGGGAAAAGACCGCGACGCTCTCGGTGCTGGTCTTCAACTTTGCCATCACCCCCTACAAAAATCAGCAGGAATTGGCAGCGGCTGGATCCTTGATTTTGGTTCTTCTGGTCTTAGTCGCTAGTATTCTGTCTCGGCTTGTCGTAAGTCGCAAGAATTAAAGACATTCAACGACGTTCAACCCAAAAGCTGCTTCAATGATGAAGAGTACTACAATTATTTTGCGCAGAATGTTATGTGCTTAATATAACAAGTACGATCGGGCTTAATAAAGGTTGCCTTCGTTTTGGGTGTTGGGTGTTGGCAGGTTCGGTTGTCTACTGCAAAAAAAATACGTTAACTCAAGGTTAAACTATGGTTACTTCAACAGACGTTACAACTTCGACGATCATCAGCAGCAAAGATGCCAACATCTACTACGGTGACTTTCTGGCCGTGCGCGATGTCACGATCGATATCCCAAAAAACTCCATCACAGCCTTCATCGGCCCATCGGGCTGCGGCAAAAGCACGGTATTGCGCTGCTTCAACCGTCTGAATGACCTAATCCCAATTTTCAAAATGCGGGGCAGCATTGAGTACCACGGTCAGAACCTGTACTCTCCCGAAATCGATCCCGTCGCAGTCCGTCGCCAAATCGGTATGGTCTTCCAAAAGCCCAACCCCTTCCCTAAATCCATCTACGACAACATTGCCTTCGGTCCTCGCCTTGTTAAATACAAGGGCGACATGGATGAACTGGTGGAACGATCGCTCCGAGGATCCGCTCTCTGGGATGAAGTCAAGGACAAACTCAAAGAAAGTGGCCAAGCGCTTTCCGGCGGTCAACAGCAGCGACTTTGTATTGCTCGGACGATCGCGATGCAGCCCGACGTAATCCTGATGGACGAGCCTTGTGCCGCACTAGACCCGATTTCGACCTTGAAAGTGGAAGACCTACTTCAGGAACTCAAAGAGAAGTACACGATCGTGATCGTGACGCACAACATGCAACAAGCATCGCGCGCGTCGGACTTCACGGCCTTCTTTAACGTGGAGCAAACAGAACGAGGACGCACAGGCTACATTGCTGAATGCGATCGGACTGAAGTGATTTTCCAAAACCCCAAGCAGCAAGCCACTCAAGCTTATGTAAGCGGTCGATTTGGTTAGATCGTAAAAAAGCTAGCCTACGGATTTGTAGGCTAGCCGATCGCTTCGTTGCTCGTCCACCTCGGAATGAATTCCGAGGCTCATAGCGAAAGTCCGTTAAAACGGACTCAAAGACTATTACTGTAAAGTCTTCAACCTGTTTCAACAGGTTTTGGCTATGAGCCTTGCGACTTTAGTCCAAGGTGGACCACAAACGGAGCGGGTCAACGTACTATTAGAAGCCGCCTTATTACTGCGCCCGGTTTTTCACATATCGCTTGAAAAAGCCAAAGGCCATATCCCAAGACTCCATCGCCGCCGCTTCGTTGTAGGTCGATCGAGCATCATTCATAAACCCATGCTGCGTATTCGGCACTACAGAAAGAATGTAGCGCTTACGGTTGTCTGACATCGCCTGCGTAATTCGAGCATGTTCCGCCCCATTGATATATTCATCCTCCGCGCTGTAAATGAACATCACAGGCGCTTTAATCTGCGGGACTAGCGACAACAGCGAAGCGCGACCCAAGGGATCGGGATCAGAAGCAATACCGCCACCGTAAAAGCACACTGCACTGTGGATGCGATCGGTAAACGCAGCCGCAATCAAAAACGCATATCGCCCGCCCATGCAAAAGCCCACCGTGCCCACCGCATCCGATCGCATCGTGGCCTGTTTTCCGATGAAGTCTAAAGTCTGACCAAACTGCTTAGTCACGGCCTCATCTTTGAGCGTCTTGAGTTTCGCGACTGCATCGCCGATTTTGTCATAGCTAAACACCGCGCCATCGTAGATATCTGGAGCGATCGCAGCGTAGCCATAGTTCGCGTAGAGGTCGCATACGCCTTTAATCTGGTCATTCAGCCCAAAGGCTTCCATAATCACGATCACCGTCGGAAATGGGCCTTTGCCATCCTTCGGTAGCACCTGGTAGCCCTTCAAGGCTGGAGCGATCGTGACCATTTGCCCCCGCAGCGTCCTGGGGGGGTTTGTCTTCGGCATCACCGGGGTTGGCATCGGTGATGGGGTTGCTTTTAAAATCGGCTTCTGAGCGGTTGCCGCATTAATTGTCTTGGCGACCACACCGCCCGTCAAGAACCCTGTACCGATTAATAAATTCCGTCGCTTCATAAGCCTGGTCTCCGATTGCAACGCCTCTAAGCCTACACAAGATCCTTCGGCATAGACCAGCAACGCGAAATATAAGGTATATTCAGGATACGAATATTACAAAATGTAAACATCACTAATAATTGTCTTAAACGCTCCATGTTTAACTCACCGCTTCCCGCTGAACCCGAACTGCTCAAGGCTCTTCTAGAGCCACTTCTCGATGATTTTCAATATTGGTATGGCCGATCGCAGACCCTGTTGGAAAGTGAGCGACTGACCTTCTTAACCGAAGATGAGCAGCAAGATGTTCTTCAGCGCGTCTTGGATTCAAAACAAGCCGTTAGCGTCATGCAATCTTTGCTGAGCGCAACGGGCGGGCAGGCTGGTGTGGACATGCAAGTCTTGATGAGTTGGCATAAGCTGGTTCACGAATGTTGGGGACTGAGTACGAAATATCGTCAATCTCAAGGATAGTTTTCACCGATTCAGAAAATACAGACTTTCGGACTCCTTTGGTGCAAAATTTTCAAGAGATTTTCAACACGGATTCTGGAAAATCTGCGACACTGAAGCTAAGACATTTAAGTACACAGACGCAATTTTAAGGATATCGGGCTGTTTATGTGGCTCCACATTATCTACACGCTGGCTTTTACGACGATCGCAATACTGGCCATCGGAAACTTGATTCGTAGCATTCTGACCTTGGGCGCGGAAGCTACACGTCCTATTTCTCCTAGGGGCAGTAATCAGTATGGAAATGGCACGGGCCGTCGGGCCTCACCGCAGCATCCTGAAATGTTGGATGAAAATGGGCGAGTCATTAATGAGCCGCTCTTGGTGATGCGATCGATGACGGTGGAAGATGCAAGAGAACGCTTAGATGCGATTTACCGATCTTCACCAGGTGGGGAATCTGGCCCTTCGGATAATGACAGCAATTGATAGCATTTCGGTAGTTGTAATTTCTCCCTACCGAAATGTCTCAACCTTTTAAATTCCCAAACATCAATCTTCCAGAAGTAAAGTTTCCAGGTTTTAAACTTCCCCAAGTTTCTCTAGAGCCATGGATGGATTGGTTTCGGGTAGATGAAAGCAGGCTTCGGGAAATTTTACGGCAGGTTCGATCGGGCTTGCCCACGACTGAAGCGCTCTTAATTGGTAAGCCCCAGTCGGGTAAAAGCTCTATAGTACGAGGTTTGACGGGCGTATCTAGCGATATTGTTGGCCTTGGCTTTCGACCACACACAAAGCATACTGCCCGCTATGCCTATCCCAACGAGGACTTACCGCTATTGCAATTTGTCGATACGGTAGGCTTGGGCGATGGTCAGCAGGAAACGCAGCAGGTCACGCAAGAGCTTGCGGAGATCTTGAATCAGGTGCAGACGGCACGGTTGATCATTTGGACGGTGAAAGTTACTGACTTTGCCACGGCTTCACTCAAACAAATTGCTCAAGATCTACGATCGCGCTATCCCCAAGTGCCCTGTTTGTTGGCGATCACTTGCTTGCATGAACTCTATGACATTCAGACAGCCGATCATCCCCAATATCCGCCAACAGGAAGCACGATCGATCGGGCTATTGAACAAATTAAACAAGATTTTTCAGGTTTATATGATCAAGTGGTTTTGTTAGATTTCACGCTAGAAGAAGATGAATTTTCGCCCCTTTTCTACGGGTTGGAGGCTTTTAGTGATGCGATCGAAACCCTATTGCCTGAAGCCGAAGCACGGACCATTGCTCAATTGATTAACGATCGGGATCTAGCGACTCCGGTGGGAGATCTATACCGGGAAGTCGGGCGGCGATACATTTTGCCCTTTTCGATCGCGGCAGGGACTTGCGCTGCGGTGCCTTTACCGTTGGCGACGATGCCTGTGCTGACGGGGATCCAGATTTCGATGGTAACCGCTTTGGGAAAACTGTATGGCCGGGTTTTGACGCCCGCCCAGGCAGGAGGATTGGTGAGTACGATCGCGGGCGGTTTTGTTGCACAGACGATCGGGCGAGAGTTGGTAAAACTCATTCCAGGGTTTGGCAGTGTGATCGCGGCGTCTTGGGCAACAGCTTATACTTGGGCGCTCGGTGAAGCGGCCTGCTTATATTTTGGCGATCTGATGGGCGGAAAGACACCGGATTCAAAACGGATTCAGGCACTGATGCGAGATTCTTTTGAAGAGGCTAAGGCTAAACTCTAGGCTCAATTTGTCTCAATCATCACCGTTAAGAGAACTTTGAACCTCGTTCACCCTCTAAAAAAGCGGGACTTATCTAAGAAATATGGCTAAGAAACAGCCTGCTGCTCATCTAGGCGAAGGAGGCGGCGATAGAAAGTTTGGGAGAAATCAGAGATTCGGCTGCGACGAAAGGTGAAAATCACGTCGATCAAAAAATCCACAAACTCAAAGTTAGCCAACATGACTTCATAACTTAGTTCTGCATTTCCATCAAACTGAATTCGGCAGCGACAGAGATCGGCTGGAAGGTTCGAGACATTCCAAGTTGCAATGAAAGGAATACTTTCGCCGCCCTCGATATTGCGCTGGCCTTCAAGATTTCCCCGTTGGTACAAGCTGATTGCAAAGGGCAAGATTTGCTTTTTGCTCTGCTGGGGATAGTAGGGCGCATAGACGCCACATTGAGGAGCAGGAGCGGGTTGGAGTTTTTCAATAGACCTGAATTTTCGTGGGGTGTTGCAACTGACTCAGTGGGTTGGACGGAGTGTAGTTTTGGGTAGGTGGAGTTGGGAGAATCAAGCATACGCTTGCTAAATAATGTTCCCCGATCGGTGAGGCACTTCTACATTAAAACGCGACTCACCAAATCAGAATTTATTTTCTGGATTTATATTTGAAATTATTTTGATAAAGTCTCCGAGAGGCAATACTCGACGATCGCTTGCCCGAAGCTCCAAGCATTGCGATCGGGCGCTCCCGAGACATCCAGCAGTGGCTCCACCATAAGTCCCAAGTCAAATGCCAGAAGACTTTTTGGGAGATTCTTAGCGGCTTCAGGCTTTAGCAGGATCCACAATTCGTAGGCCATTTGGATTTTCCCTAACACCAACGGCAGGTGCTCTAAGGGAACCTGCGTTGCCAGCAAAGCCCCCAGCGCCGGCGATCCGGTGGTGAGATTGGATAGGAAGTTGAGGATGGGGGTTTTGAGCAGGGCGGTGAGACCTTGGGTGGTGGTCATTTGGAAACAGTAGCGATCGATGATTTGGGCGGCGGCGATCGTCTGGGCTTCTTGAGTATTGAGGAACCGGGCCATCCGATCGCGCTGTGCGGGCGGCAGGATATCCATCAGAGCTAGGGACAGTTCGCTCTGTCCCCAAGCGCTACGACCCGATTGGTGTTCTTCAGATTCGGCCCAGGTAACGAGGGGCAGGACTTTGTAGTCAGGGGGAAATAGTTCGGTGCGGTATTGGATGGCATCGCGGATGGATTTTTCCTTGGGTCTTGTGCCCGATCGCCAGTCGTAGGGCGGGTTCCATTCACGAATGGGGCGCAGTCGATCGATTTGGGTGACGATGACGATCGTGGGGAGAGAGGGCAGAGATTTGAGGAAATCCAGGTCCATCTGGAGGGCGGGATCGAGGGCCGGAGTCACCAGGAGTATCGCGTCGCAGGTTTTTGCATGGGTCAAAACCTCGGATTCAAACGTGCTGCCGTTGACCTGTTCGTAGCCGGGACTGTCCCAGAGTTGGAGCTTGTGGTCGCCGAGCGGGGTTTCCCATTGGTAGCTTTGGATTTGGTTGGTGCTGGGGAGGGCATCGACGATCGCATTTTGAGCGGTGAATAAGGTGTTGATGACGCTGCTTTTGCCTGCGCCTGTGCGTCCGACGAGGAGAAGGTTGAGCGATGAGGTTTCGACTCGGTTTGCGGGCTGGGCTTGTTGGATGGCTTCGCGGAGGGTTTGGGTTTGGGTTTTGGGGGTGGG
>JANMIS010000391.1:0-3831 GCA_031375925.1 Synechococcales cyanobacterium OTE_70_concoct_197_sub | reverse complement strand
CAAGGCTCCGACGAAGTTTTGCAATGGATGAAATCAAATCCCGGCATTCGGCCCAATCCCGGCGAAAAACTCACCATCCGTCGCAACAATGGTCCGGCTCAGCGCATGAGCTTCGAGGCATCACTCCTAGCACCAGGACGCATTACACCTTTGAAGAGTGGCGGACGCATCCGATCGGAAACATTGACCTTGTTTGACATGCTCTACGGCGTTAGCGAAGCCAGACTAGAGGAATCCATTCGATCGGTTTATGGACTCGAAGTTCACCGAGACTTCCAAAAAGCCCAGGTCATCTATAGCTATCCCACCCCAGTGGCCGAATACCAAGCCATAAAAGCTAATCAACCGCTCGCTGCTGCCCTTAAAGGTGAATTGCGTAAAGGCGATCGGTATGCTTACTGGGTCGAAATTCTTCGCAATCGAGAAGGATTGAACTACGGCGGCAAGGTTGTTGTATTTTTAGCCGAAGATTTACCCAAAGTCGAAGGCGAAATCAAAGGTCGTTAGACTTCGTGAATTAGCAATTTACTCAAGGCTTGTTTTTCGGTATGTTACCTCGCCATTGGATTCCTTTTTTTGACACGACGGCACAGGACTGGGGCTTTGAAGCCAGAGTCTTACGGTGGCTGACGTTTGTTTGGATTTTACTGGGGTTAGTCGTCGTCTTTTCCGCATCCTATCCCGCAGGCAGCCAAGAATTCCAAAACGGTTGGCATTACCTTCAGCGTCAGGTTTTGTTTGTTGTCATGGGAATGTTGATTTTCAATTGGATTGTTCATTCCCCTTTACGGATTATTATCGGCTACGCCCATTGGGGATTGCTATTATTTTTAAGTTTGATTTGGTTAACCGCGATGCCGGGATACACCGCGATCGGGGGTGCCTCTCGTTGGATTCCAATCGGTCCATTCCTCCTCCAGCCCTCGGAATTCATTAAACCCTTTTTAGTCCTCCAAAGCGCCCGCATCTTTGGTCAATGGGACCGCCTCACTTGGAAAACCCGCCTCACCTGGCTAGGAGCCTTCGCCCTTGCCCTCCTCGGCATTCTCATCCAACCCAACCTTAGCACCACAGCCCTTTGCGGCATGACCATTTGGCTGGTTGCGCTAGCAGCGGGGTTACCCTTTCAATATCTACTCGGCACGGGTGCAGGTGGAATTCTATTAGCAACAATCAGCATCAGTTTCCGCGAATACCAACGCAAGCGGATCATGTCGTTTATCAATCCATGGGCCGATGCAACTGGCGATGGTTATCAACTGACACAAAGTTTAATGGCGATCGGGTCGGGTGGCATCTTTGGAACGGGCTATGGACAATCGGCTCAAAAGATTGGTTTTCTACCGATTCAATATACTGATTTTATTATTGCAGTTTTTCTAGAAGAATTTGGTTTAGTCGGTGGACTCATTGTATTAGTAATGTTAGTTGTCTATGCCACCCTGGGATTCCGCATTGCCCAAAAAGCAACTAATATCATTCATCGATTAATTGCGATCGGAGCCACAGTTTTAATGGTCGGGCAATCAATCTTAAACATTGCTGTTTCTACAGGAGCAATGCCCACAACGGGTTTACCGTTTCCTTTTTGGAGTTATGGCGGGAGTTCAGTTTTAGCGAGTTGCATTACCGCTGCTTTGTTAATTCGAGTCGCCCGCGAAAGCAGCGAAGTCGCCGAACTCCCTGGGGCAAAGCGATCGAGTACTGTCATAAATTTTCCACAAACGCCCCGACCAAATTGGCTTTCCAAATTCAGCAAACCCCGATCGTTGCAAGCCCCCTCGCCCAGTCGCCCAAAGCGCAGAAACCGTTCGGGTCGCGGCTAGCGATCGATCGGGCACCGTCAAGCTTTCCCTTCAAGCCAGCAGCGAACTCAATGAAATTTCTGATGCAAAGTTACCTGAAGGAACCTATGAGGAAGTCGAAAGTTTTACGCTGGATAGTTTGATTGAGAGATTGCAATTAACCAAGATTGATTTTCTAAAAATTGATGCAGAAGGTCATGAGATTCCGGTTAAGGATTTACAGGAAATTCATGGCAATTTAAATATCATCGCAACTCACAGATTATGAAGCTTCGACGGGTTGCAGCGATCGGACTTCTTCCAAACTCAGTCCAGTTTTCTGGGCTATTGTTTCCACATCCAATACATCTAACAACTGACGTGCAATCTCAAATTTTCCTTCTTTCTTTCCTTCTTTCTTTCCTTCTTTCAGTCCTTTTTCCATTGCCTTTTGTTCCGCCAGTAAAACCGAATTTCGATTGTCGTGGATAAACATTTCACGTTTCTCTAGTACTTCCAGTTCTTTTCGACTTAATCGACTTTGTTTTGCAATTTGGAAAGCGTGATTGATCGCAGGATCTTCTCCCATCGCTTCCGGCACTGATTGAAGTTGGTTGGCATATCTTAAAAAATACATCCATTTATCACTGACATTCTCTAAGGCATCTAGGCTTTTCTTGAATTTAGGTAGTTCTACAAAGACGAGTTCCATATCGTTGCTGTAACTCACCATCTCATCCTTTTCTCGCAATGTATAGCTGGAGATAATTTTAGAACTATTGGGAAACATCTCGAAGTCTGCGATCGTTAATGCAATCACTGGATTCAATAAAGTGTAGTCTTCTCCGACATTAAGTTGCATCGAGTATGCTTTGGCCGCATTGTACAAAACCCGCTTTTCAAAACCCAGAACATTCAAGACTTGCATTTCTATAATCACGATCGATTGGTCGTAGAGCGTCGCTTTAACATCTAAGAATGAATCCTTGATCCCTTTGATCCGAGGTGCTTGATAGGGATCCATGATTTGAAGGTCTACGATCGTTCCCTTCCCTTCGTATAGGATGGCATTGAGAAAACTCAGCAAAATGTCTTTACTTTTCTTAGACCCAAATATTTTTTTAAAGGCGAAATCAGTTTTGGGATTGATAAACATGGTCAGTTTGCCGTGATTTCTTGGGTTAGAACGATCGGTCCTACGGCTATTTTAGCGGAATTCACGACTAAAGCTGAGCATACAGGTTGTCCGTAGCAAGTATCGGGCCAAAGAACGAAATCGTCTCGGTCGTCGATGAATGCGAGATCGCGATAGAATGATGCTAAGCAAGTTTAAAGCTTGTCCCTTCAGATTTACACCCTTGGAGTCACGAGGAAAATCGATGGTAGTCGCAAAGCCAATAACAGAGAACGTGGTTCCTGATGGGACACTTTTATGGAGTGATGAGCCGGAAATGGAAAGTTCGCAGCATTACTTTCAGCTCATGCTCCTGATGATTTGTTTACAGCGACTGTGGGCCGATCGCGATGATTTCTTTATTGGCGCAAATTTGACCATTTATTTCAGCCCTGAAATGGTGAAAAACAAAGATTTTCGCGGGCCTGACTTCTTCCTCGTCAAAGACGTTGCGCCCAATCCCAGACGATCGTGGGTCGTGTGGGAAGAGGACGATCGATTTCCTAACGTCATTATTGAATTGTTGTCAGACAGCACTGCATCAGTCGATCGCACCAAGAAGAAAAAAAATTACCAAGACCGTTTTCAAACCCAAGAGTATTTTTGGTTTAGCCCTGACACCATGGAGTTTGAAGGGTTTCGGTTAGTAGATGGGGTTTATGAACCGATCGCACTTTCTGAACAAGGCTGGCGGTGGAGTGAGGAGTTGGGGCTATTTCTCGGCATTAGAAATCGAGTGCTGAGATATTTTCAAGTTGATGGAACCTTGGTTCCAACACCCCAAGAAGCTGAAAATCAGACAGAGTTGAGAACCGCGATCGAAATCCAACAGGAACGATCGCGAACTGATAGTGCAGTCCAGCAAGCGAATGA
>JANMIS010000381.1:0-3844 GCA_031375925.1 Synechococcales cyanobacterium OTE_70_concoct_197_sub | reverse complement strand
CGATAATAGGCCAACGGTTCTCGAATCACCGCGATCGAATCATTCACCGCCAATCGCAACCACAAATCCCAATCCTCCAAACTCCGCAACGCAATATCAAATCCCCCAGCATTGACCCATTTATTGATGACCTAGAAGCCCGTCCCCATTCTCCAATTGAAGCCCAAAAGATCTAGACCTGAAATTTAGGGTTTCGGTTATTTATTTTCTATGTTCCTTTAGGGTTTGCCCCCACTAAAGTGGAGATTGCTATGCCGACTGTTTCTGTGATTGTGCCGACGTACAATACGATCGCCTATTTGCCCGATGCGATCGAAAGCATCCTTCAGCAAACGTTTGAGGATTTTGAGATTCTTTTAGTGAATGACGGGAGTACGGACAGTACGGCTGAATGGGCCAAAAAAATCACGGACCCTCGTGTTCGCTATATCGAACAGAATAATCAAGGTCTTTCTGCGGCTCGTAACACGGGACTTGATCTCGCTCAAGGTCGGTATGTTGCCTTTCTGGATGCAGATGATGTGTGGGAGCCAACCAAGTTAGATAAACAGGTGGCACTTTTAGAAACAAATCCCGACATTGGTATGGTTCATAGTTGGGTTTGGTTTATGGATGGTGAGGGACGATCGACGGGCCGCATTTGGAAAACGCAAGCGGAGGGTATGGCGCTAGCGCATCTGTTGCAGCGTAATGATGTGGCGGTGTTGTCGGCGCTGGTGCGGCGGGAATGCTTTGCGAGAATTGGGGGATTTGATATTGCGTTGCGGAGTTTGGAGGATTGGGATTTGTGGTTGCGATTGGCGGTGAATGATTCGATCGCGGTGATTCGAGAACCGTTGGCCTATTATCGTCAGCTTCCCGGCAGCATGTCGCGCAACTGTGAGGTTATGGAAGCCTCATTCAAAACAGTGATCGATCGTCACTTTGCTTTAGCGCCGCAGTCATTGCAGTTTCTTCGTGATCGTAGCTATGGCTCAGCTTATCAATGTCTGGCTTGGAAGGCGATTCAGAGCGATCGTCCAGATTTTGACTTGGCTTGGGCGTACTATCGATCGGCGCTGCGTTTTAACGTTAGGACATTGCTGACTTTAGATGGATTCAAGCTTTTACTCGCGATCCAAATCCAAAAGCGGCTGACTCCTTCAAGGTACGATCGATTATTAGGTAAATTCTATGCACTAAGACGGTGGATGCCAGTTCGGTAATTCTGCTTTAATTGAACTATCCCCGCTGTCCTGTAACTCTAGTCCTTTTTACCATTTTTTCCAGTTCCAAAAACTCTTTAAAGCATAGGCTCTATACTCTTTGCGTTCCTCAGATTCATCCGGTCGTTAAGAGTATCTTGCTATGTTATCTTTTCTCTCAATTCAAAAATTCAGAGCATTTACCAGCAGTCGATATGTTCAAAATATCGGTTGGTTAGGTGCTGCGGAGTTAATTAACCGTGTTTTTCGCTTGGCGACGACGGTGACTTTGATTCGCCTGTTCAGTAAGGCGGACTATGGCATGTTGTCTGCAATTTATACGGTGTTTGAGTTTGGGTTGACGTTCTCTATGGGAGAAGGCATTGGGAGTACGATTCTTAAGGCGGATGATGACGAAGTAGATGAGATTGCCACCAATGTCTACTGGATCAATTGGGGCTTGATGAGTTGTATTTTTCTATTGCAATGTGGACTGGCTTATCCGATCGCCCTATTCTACAAAAATCCAAATTTGGCATTGCCGATCGCAGCACTGGGACTTTGCTATCTAGTCATCCCAATCTACAGCGTTCAGGAGGCTATGTTGGCTCGTAAAAACCGCTTGGAGGTGCAGTCTTGGGCGATGGCGGCTCAGGCGATCGTGTCCAATGTAATGATTGTGGGGTTTGTGCTGTGTGGCTTTGGAATTTGGAGTGTGGTGGGTTCTATGGTGTTGAGCTATCCGTTGTGGGTGGTGTTGATGCATCGTCATGAGCCTTGGCGACCGAAACGGTTTACGGTTTCCCGCTGGCGTGAGATTACTCGCTTTGGTAGTCGGGTGTTAGGGGTTGAGTTGTTGAATCGGTTTCGGATGAATGTGGACTATTTGATTGTGGCGGGGATGTTGGGGACGGAGGCGTTGGGATTGTATTTCTTTGCGTTTAATGCGGGGCTTGGGATTAGCCAGAGCATTCTGTGGTCTATTGGCGGGGCTTGGTATCCGGAGTTTTGCAAGGCGCGATCGAACATGCGGGAGTTACGATCGAAGTGGGGTAAGACGTTTAAGACCATTGCCTTTGTGATATTGCCGCTAGTGTTACTTCAGACGAGTTTTGCTCATCTTTATATTCCGATTTTGGCGAAGGGTGATAAGTGGAATGATGCGATTCCGATTGTGATGATTATTTGTCTGTCAGCTATTCCATTGGCGATTTCTCGGAGTACGTCGCAGCTATTGCGGGCGATGGATCAAGTGAAGATTGATCTGATTTGGAATACGATTTTTGTCAGTGTTTTTAGTAGTTCTATTGCTTTAGCTATTTTGATTGCGAAGGGGTTTGTAGCGCCTGGGAGTTATCAATTGCCGCTCTTGGCGGTGGCGGGGACTGTATTGATGACGCAATGCCTATTTGTTCCTGGGTTTGCTGGGTTTGTCGATCGGAAATTCTTCAGTGGGCGATCGAGTCAGGATTTCCCTAAGTTACGTTAAAATAGACCTATCTGTTTAAGGGATACAAGCATGGTCACGACCCTAAGACAACCGATCGCTGTCACTCCTGTTGTACTTCCAACGACGGTGCGATCGACGCAACGTATGCTGATTCCTGGGAATTGGGAGCAGTTTGAACTGGTGCGACAAGGCTTGGGACAATCAAAGTGCGTTAGGCTTTCTTACTATGCCGGGACGATCGAAATCATTATGCCGGGACTGGCTCACGAACTATTTAAAACTGTCATTGCATTGTTGGTTGAAGCGTACTTACTCGATCGGGATATAGAATTTATGCCGATGGGATCCATGACTCAGAAGGCAGAGACGATCGCTGCTGCTGAGGCGGATGAGTCCTATGAAATTGGTGGGTTACGGCTTTCAATAGAGGTGACAGTGACGAATGGTGACATCTCTAAACTCCTCACCTATAAAGCTTTGGGCGTTGATGAGGTTTGGTTTTGGGAAGATGGCATATTAATATTTTACCATTTGGCCGGAGATGAATATACCTGTGTTGAGCGCAGTAAAATTCCAGAATTGAGTGGTATCGATCGCGCTACATTGACGAAATGTGTGCTGCTTGGTGAAACTTCACGAGTGCAGGCTATGCGCGCATTCCGATCGGCTCATCCGCTATAAAACTCAAGATTTCTTTAGTTGTTCGATCGCTTCGTCGCACCAAGTCAGCCAGCCTGTTTCGTAGTGAATGCCGTTGCGAAGGGTGAGGTATTGGCAGCGTAATTGTAGGGAGAGTTCGGCGGGATTGGTAAATAATTTCTCAATAGTGCGATAGGTGGCCAGGTTTTCGGCATGGAGCGATCGTTGCTCTTCAATCTGTTGCAATAGGGTTTCGATCGGCACGAGATGGCCGACAAACAGTTTTGTCAAAAACTCATCTTTCATAGGCGATGCAGGCGTTGGCTTGGTAATCCACGCTTGAAGCTGAATTGTTCCCGCAGCATTGATTGAAAAGGATTTCTTGTCGGGCCGCCCACTTTGCTGAATTATTTCCCCATTAATCCAGCCGTTTTCTTCGAGCTTTGTTAATTCTCGATAGATTTGCTGGTGTGTCGCGTGCCAAAAAAAGCCCACCGAACCATCAAATTGCTTGGCTAAGTCGTAGCCACTACAGGTCCGACTCGCCAACACCGCCAAAATCGCATGGGAT
>JANMIS010000378.1:0-5505 GCA_031375925.1 Synechococcales cyanobacterium OTE_70_concoct_197_sub | reverse complement strand
TCTGCATCGGCTTGGGCTTGAGGCGCTGCTAAAATGCCTCGCCAGATGCCTTGAGCAAGCCATCGGTAGGAGCGACTGGAAACGGTGCCTCGCGATCCATATCGGCTAAATCTGAGGGCTATGGCGAGTTTGCAGATACGCCCTAGTAAAGGAGTATTGTTAGTTACCGAGTATTGGAGTAGCAAGATTCTCAGCATTTATTTTGGAGTAGTAAATTGACGAAATCAAAGAGGCCGCCGCAATCTCACGGAAGGAGCAGCAAAATATATGTCCCGATTCTGAAACTGATCTTTAGTGAGAACTATGAGTCTGGACAAGACTCTGTGGAGTTCACATTGGACGATGTTCGTGCGGCAGGCGTAGCGCTAAACTTAAAGCCTAGAAATGCACCGGACTTGATTTATCGTATGCGTTCTCGAACGATTTTGCCTCAAGAAATGCAAGATGAGGGATTTAGGATCTTGAGACAAGTGGGGCGAGGTCGCTACCGATTGGAGAAAGGTGGATCTACAATCTTTGAGATTCCAATTAATACAGTCCAAGAGGCATTAGACATAACACCATTGCCCGTTCGACGATTGTTGCCAGAAAATCTATCCGACATTGATGAACAAGGTTTACTAACTATTCGAGAAACTGAAATAGTAAATTTATAAAGAGATAAATTCGTGAAAAAAATACCTCTTGCAATAGATTTATTCTCTGGTTGTGGCGGTTTCTCGACCGGACTTTTGGATGCAGGCTTTCAGGTCGTTAGTGGGATCGATTTCGATCGCTCCTCCATAGAATGTTATGACTATAATCATTCTTATCGTGGCTCAAAAGGTGTAGTGGCTGATATCTCCAAGCTATCAGGGGCAGAATTATTAGCAATAAGTGGAGTTTATTCTTGTGACCTTTTAGTAGGAGGTCCTCCCTGCCAAGCATTCAGTATCGCTGGGAAAAGACGTGCATTAGATGATGTCCGAGGGCAATTGATTTTTGACTTTGTGCGATTAGTTTCTGAAGTCAAGTCTCAAGTTTTTATCATGGAAAACGTCCCTAATATTACCAAATTTGACCAAGGCATCTTATTTTCCACAATCATCGATTCTCTTTCAGAACTAGGCTATCAAGTTAGCTATAAAGTTCTCTATGCTGCTGACTATGGTATTGCTCAAATGCGAAAGCGCGTTTTTGTAGTGGGTTGTCAAAGCCAGCAGCTAGGTTTTCCAAGCCCCACTCACTGTGAGGAGCCGCTTTCTCTATTTCAAACAGTTCCTCGCTATGTTACGGCTCAAGATGCCATTGGCGATTTACCTGACGTGACGACGGAGGAATCAAAGTCAATTCCAAATCACGAGCCAACATTGCATGGTCCTCAAATGGTTGAAGCCTTTGAGCAATTGAAACCAGGAACTCGCGATCGAAAAACATTTCACGACAAATTACATCCTGACAAACTATCCTATACGTTGCGGGCAGGTTCAGGGAATTTCTCGCCTCTTCGCCCAATACATTATCAATATCCACGGGTCCTTACCGTTCGTGAATCTGCTCGAATTCAGTCATTTGCTGACGACTTCATTTGGGTTGATTCTATTCCTAGAATGCAGCAATACCGTCAGGTTGGAAACGCAGTTCCGCCTCTCATGGCCAAAAATCTAGGAATTTGTATAGCCGAACAAATGGGATGGACACTTCAGCCACTGATGTTTTTAGGAGATGCAGAATCACGCAGGCCACATTCTGAAAAAACATGGGAAGAGCGTCTTCAATCACGAAAAAAGTTGATCAGAGGCGCATCGATCGGTCATGTTCGTTAGTTTGTTCATTCCAATAAAGACGAGTCTCTGTCCCAAAATGCGATCGGTTGAAGGAATGCTGTAGACAGTGCAACTACTCCAAGGCTAACGAAACTCGATCGCCTCCTACGTCTCGCAGCACGCCCAAGGTCTTGACTACTTTCTCATAGGGCAATGCTTTGTCGGCTTTTAACACCACCGCACCCTTTGCATTTTTATTTAAATATTCCACCACCTTATTGCCTAATGCAAGATCATCGATCGGCTGATTATCCACCAAGTTTTGCCCCTGCTTATTCATCCCGATCACCATTGGGTCAGGCAGTTTCTCCTCGGTTTTCCCCTTTTCGAGACTGGGCAACGCCACATCTTTGATCACTTTCCCCTTGGGATCCATTGATGCCAAAATAAAGAAAATCAAAATAGCAAACAACACATCCATCATCGGAACCAAGTTTGGTTCCGGAACCGTAGTCGCACCACGCCGCCGACTTCGTAAACCCATCGCTTCACTCCAAAATTAATACATTAAATTCAACACGTTAAAGCCTGATTTCAAACTAGCCTTCAACCCGATATAGTCACCGACTCTTCCTCTGCATAACTGCGCTCTAGTGCTGCCTTCGCCTTCGCCTGCTCGATCATACGTGGCTCATACCATAGCTCTCGATAAATCAGCTCTAACTCCCCACCCACCTTCGCAAAATAGCTCAACTGCTGCCCCTCAAAAGATACACAAACCCGCAGCACCACCATAGCAATAATCGCAACTACCATCCCTGCCGCTGTAGACATCAGCGCCTCCCCAATCCCGCTCGCGGCTTTCGCCGTGTCAACTCCACCAGAACCTCCCACACCCAAACCAGAGAAGGTCTCCATCATTCCTGTGACTGTACCGAGCAATCCCAGCAGTGGCGCTAGGGCAACGGAGGTTTCTAGCAGCTTATCGCCCTTCGACATCTGCTCAAACTCATGTTCACTCGCCGTCTCCATCGCTAATCGAAACGACTCTGGTGTCGGATTGATCATTTTTAACGATGCGTGCATAAACCGAGCGATCGGCTGCGTCCCTGCTTCTTTTGACAATTGATTTGCATCGGAAATGCTGTAGCGTGCCGCTTCCAAAATCCGATGGGCCGTTTGGTCTTCCGTCCGGTACAGCGTAATCCAAAACACCAGCCGATCGAGCATTGCCGCCACGGTCGCCACCGACAACACGGCCATTGGAATCATCACAATGCCGCCTTTTGCAGCCATTTCAAATAACGTAGACATAATAGAATCTCGGGTTAGGTAATCTTGGACAATATGAATTAAAGATGCACTGATGTCATGAAACTGATGTTATGAGTCTGTTGTGAATGATCACGAGTCGTAGGGAACGTCTTCAACCACTGCCGCTGGAGCCTTACTGTTTTCGGGCTTCGGTTTGGGAGACGCTTTGGCTTTATCTGCGGTCTCTAACTCCGGCATCTTAGATGTCTTCTCAGATTTAGTCGTAGCGTCCGCAGCGGCCACTACCATGCGCTGCCAAGTCACATCCCCGGATGACGCGATCGATATTTGAATCTTGTCAGGTTCCTTTACTGTTTTACTAACCTTGGGCGGGGGAAGTTTGCCATCTAGTTGGCCAGGTGAACTAAGGGCTAAAGCACAGTCAAAGGTACTGCCCAGGGTTGCCATGCGGTAGGTCGAATTCGTCCCACAGTCGATCGCCCCCTCACTCACTTTCAACTCACCCTGAATCGCCTGCATCACTTGATTCATATTGAGCATCCCTTTGATACTCGGGATTTCCCACAGAAGTTTGTCGTTCTCGCCCTTCTGTTCTACGGGAATTCTAAAGCCAATCCCCGATTCAAAAATTCCCAGGCATTCAAATTTTTGCCCCGCTTTCAAGTCGCTCGGACAACTCACGTCCTTAAGTGATCCGACGCCCTGCTTCACCAAGTCTTCCTTAAGCGTCTTCTCCGTTATTTTCGGGTCTAGCGATCGATCGCAACCCACCAATGGGGTCATCAATCCAAACAACAGTAATAGTCTCCAATGGCTTTTGGAGAACAGCCAACTAATAGAAGAAATCATTCCAGGGTACAATTGAGAAAATATGTCCCATTAATTATTCCTCACAAACAGAAGCCTCAAAGCAAAGCTTTGATTAATATTTGGTAATGGAGAAATTAAATTTATTGTTTGAAATTTATGGCGATCGGCTGTGCTTGGATGCTATTTTTGGGGCAAATAGTCTGTCGATGCAGGGCTTAGAGTCAATGCCGCAAATCTAAGGCTGCATCGTGACGGCACAAGTTGCTGGGGGAGCGTTGACGAGTGGGGAGTGTTTTGATACCAAGGCGATCGAACCTGAGGCATCAATTTGAAGGGCATTCGCTTCGACGATCGGTTCGATCGAATTTACGATTTCCACGGGTTTCGCTAATGATGAATTCGTGATGCTACGGACGTCAATCCAAGAGCGATCGGAACCCAATCTTTTCGTCGGACTCTGAGGCATTCCGCCCCGTCCGGTGGCGATAAAGGAACTGTTTTTAGCCACACCACAGCGATCGGCGATTTGACGGCTAGAGTCCACAATATCAACGGGAAGTGTGTTTAAAGCATTGGCAGGATTAATGCCGACCATACTCACTTGAACATTCCCGTTAATCCCAAATTCTGAACTTGCCGTGATGTCGTTTTCAGAGGTAAGTGCCGTGCGATACTTTAATTCAAAAATACTTTGAGTATTGATTTGAATATTCCCGCCTTTACCCTTTATGGCGTTGGCAACGATATCACTATTTTCTAATCCTACGATCACAGGTGAATCGATCGTAATGTTGCCACCATCACCTTGATTGTTAGCTGTCGCTGTAATATTGCTATAACGGCGGAGGACTAATGAATCCGCTTTAATCACAATATCTCCCCCCACCCCAGATACCGTCGTTGCATTGAGTGACCCTTGTTGATCTAAGCGAATCGATCGCGCAGTCACATTAACTTCCCCGCCCCTTCCCTTCCCTTCATTTTGTACGCTGACAAATCCCTGATCTGTTATCGATAAAGAAGATGTTGTTAACTTAACCGTTCCAGCATTTCCTGATGGAATGGGGCCAATGCCGATAGCTTGTTGGATCACAAGATAGGGCTTGGAGGCAGCAGAAATGATCTTGCTGGGAAAAAACTCGTTGATCAGTAAGGCTGGAAGGACTAACAGCCGTCCTCCAGTGACCTCGATCGATTCACTCGCATTTACCGTTACGTTACCTGCATTTGCCGCGTTAAAAGTAGTTGTGCTAACCCGTGATCCATCTGTAACCGCTAGGCGACGAGTATTCAACACGACATTACCTGCTTGACCGAAACCATAGGAACCAGATTCTAGATAGGAGAGTTTATCTACTACAATTGTGTCAGCATTAACTGTGATATCGCTTCCTGTTCCTTTTCCAAACGCAGAACCGACTAGGAAACCGGCATTGCGCATCTCAAGACTCGGTGTATTGACCAAGATATCTCCACTATTACCGACATTGACTGCCAGTGCGGCAATTTGGGCAGTGCGATTGATATTATTGGTTTCCACTGTTCCATAAATACTGACACCTTGACTTGCTTGGACTTTGATAGCGCCCATGTTACCAGGGCCAAAACTTCGATTGCGAATTCCGCCGCCATCTTGAATCACCACTTGTCGAGCTTGAACGTCAATTTCTCCACT
>JANMIS010000294.1:0-3955 GCA_031375925.1 Synechococcales cyanobacterium OTE_70_concoct_197_sub | reverse complement strand
AATTTGCAAACAACAGGACAGGTGCGGCAGTTAGCGCCCCAAACTGCTGCCATGCAGCCAGGAAAGGTGATGCGGCTAAATAATCAAGGTAAAGTCACGATCGAAACGACCCTAGGCAATCGTATTGACGATATGGCCATTACACCCGGCGGCAATCGATTGGTGGTGAGTGGTGACTTTGGGATTGCGATGGTTAATCCTGAAACGTTGAAAGTTTTGTGGCAGCAGCCCTTGACTGGGCTTCCTGTGGGAGATGGCTCTTCTGATGGGGGACAGACTCGGGTGGCGATCGATGGCTCTTGGCGCGTGGTGGTCTTGCGCTCCGGAATGGTACAAACCTTCGCTCCCGATGGCAAAGCCCTAACTTCGGTGAAAATAGATCGGACCTTTGTGACAGATGTGGCGATCGACCAAGCGACGAATCGCATCTATGTCACGGGTTTTAGTAATCGTAAAAATGCTGGAGTTCCGGTCCAAGTTCCATTTCTCTACGCATTGAATCGAGAGACTCTGAAGGAGTCTTGGCGGACTTGGGATTTTAATGCAGCGACGTTGGGTAAAGATATGGCAGATAGTCGGTTGTACCGAGTGGTGCTAGGTCCTAAAGGGGAGCCGATCGTCTTGGGTGAGAGTGCGGGGGGCAACTCTGTTTTCCGATGGAATGGGGTGGATTTGGCCACGGAGACTAGGGTGAAGACAGATATGTTCAGCGACACCTACAATTCAAAATCCAATCACATGGTCTACTTTGCTAGGGTTGATATTGCCACGGGTAAGGTATTAGCAGGCCAATATGCGGTTCCGCGTAACGACACCAAAAACAATCAGGCTAACACCATTCGTGCAAAAGATTGTGCCATTGATGTCGATGAGAAAGGCAATGTCTACATCAGCAGTCTATCCGCTTATCAAATCGCAAACCGCAATCAAAATGTAATTTCTGGACAGCCCGTTGCGCCCTACACGGGAGATGACTTTACATTCATGATGGTGACGCCAGACTTCAAGCAGCGTTTGCGTTGGACAAGCTTTGCCGCCTTGCCCAAGGGCGGTGGGATCCCGAATGCGATCGCCGCTCGAAATGGTAAAGTTGCAATTTTTGGGACGGTGACTTTTGGGGGCCTGATTACATTACCGAATGCGATCGTGCCACAGCCATTTAATCCTGAAGCCGACGCAGTGCGAGATGCTTACTTAGGTGTGTTGAAGGTGTATTAAGTTAAGATAGGCATAGTTGTTCTGTGCTTAGTCCCATGAGCCGATCGTCTGACCAATCAATCATTGGAATTCGAGGTTGTCTAATTGATTGCCAACAGGATCCGTTTTTGGTTTCAGACGGTCAGGCTGTGCGCTGGTTTTTAGATGGGTTGTTGGTGATTGAATCGGGTAAAATTGTTGCCTGTGGAAATTACGAACAGCTCATTGAAAACTATCCAAATTTGCCCATTACGCATTATCCCGATCGCCTCATCACGCCGGGATTGATTGATACCCATGTGCATTTTCCCCAGACGGCGATCGTGGCCTCCTATGGCAAGCAGCTTCTAGAATGGCTAGAAAAGTATACGTTTCCTGAAGAGCGGAAATTCCAAGATTTTGAGTATGCATCTCGGGTTGCGGAGTTCTTTTTAGATGAGTTACTTCGCAATGGCACGACCACGGCAATGGTTTGGACGACGGTGTTTGCTCAATCTACAGAGGCATTGTTCCAAGCAGCGGCAAGGCGGTGTCTGAGATTGATTGCGGGCAAGATTATGATGGACCGCAATGCGCCAGAGTATTTGCTTGACACCCCAGAAACAGCATACTATGACAGCCGATCGCTGATTGAAAAGTGGCATGGATGCGATCGTTTATCCTATGCGTTGACACCGCGTTTTGCCCCGACCAGTACGCCAGAACAGTTACTCGTTACGCAACAATTACAGTCTGAATTTCCCTCGGTCTATCTGCAAACGCATTTGTCAGAAAATCTGGGAGAGTTAGCTTGGGTCAAAGAACTTTTTCCCGATGAGATTGATTATTTAGCCGTCTATGAGCGATTTGGTCTGGTTCACGATCGATCAGTCTTTGCCCATGGAATTCATTTGAGTGAATCAGAATTTACTCGGCTCTCAGCGGCGGGGGCAACGTTGGCTTTTTGTCCCACATCTAACTTGTTTTTGGGCAGTGGATTGTTTAAATTACATGAGGCAAAAACGATTGAGAGACCGATCGCCGTGGGACTCGCGACAGATATTGGCGGCGGCACAAGTTTTTCACTGTTGCAAACGGCGAGTGCAGCCTACAAAGTTTCACAACTGCAAAACCAAACGCTGTCTGCTGTTCAAATGCTGTTTTTACTAACTTTAGGCGGGGCACGATCGCTATCTCTAGATCAATCCATTGGCAATTTCGAACCTGGCAAAGAAGCAGATTTTGTGGTGTGGAATAGCCGATCGACACCGATTATGGATTTTCGCAATCAAACCCCAATCCAAACTTGGGATGATCTAAACGATCGGCTCTTTAGTTTGTTGATGATGGGAGACGATCGTTCGGTGGATTGCGTTTACATTTTGGGCGATCGGGTTTCAGTCCCGCAGTGTAATTACTCGGCCTTAAGATATTGAGTTGATTTTATAAAGACATTTTTGGATTGGGAAGAGGCAACTAAAGCAACCAGCAAACTTGCGCAGGCGATAGTCCACACTTGAAGCTTAGCTCGATTGATGTTCTGACTGCGGTGAAATGGGGTTTAACCGATCGGCCCAATCCAGATTTTCTGTACTGCTTGTCTTATCGAAGAGAAAACCGATCGCCTTTGCAGTTTTTCCTTTAAGTTTGAGTGTAATAGGCGGACGAAGGCATTGAGGAACTGACCCAATGGGATTGCAGCAAAATGAGGCTCAGGTTTGGGTGGAGCAGGGAAAGCAACGGTTGTAGTCGTCGCTCTGGTCGATCGCATTACAGTCGTTTGAACGGGCGATCGCCTGACTCTAAAATTGAAAATATCTTTTATGGGAAATCTCGATAGATGTCTTTTCGAGGTAGAACTCGGACAAAAGTAAAGGTATCGCCCTTAAGCGTTAAACCAATTCGATGATTACCAACGCGAATTCGATAATAGTTACCTTTGATTTTGAGTTTTTTTAGGTTAGGGATTTCATTCGGCGTTGAGACAGTCTCAATGATCTCAATCGTTGTTTGAATTTTCGTAAGCAAAACTTTATCATTGATTTCGAGGAGATCTTGCTCGAAACTCGTCCGAAACTCAATATTCATGGGGTTTGTTGCAAAATCTTGAAGATTCGATCGCGGCTGACGAGTTCGGTGGTTTCGCCTTCTTCGATGGCCTTTGCCAAGGTGATGTCTTCGATCACTTCAGTGATGAGTGTTGAGATTTCTTCGTCCCGTTCTTGTAGAAGCTCGATTAGGAGTTCTTTGAGGAGGCTGCGGAGTTCGGCTTTGTTGGCGATCGTGCTAATCATGGGTCAGGATTGGCTACGGGAGTGACTTAGAGTATAACATTGGGTATTGAGGTAAGGTCGATTTCCAGAGTAACCCGATCGAATCCATCGAAAAACTCCGCGACGATCAAAGGTCGGTCGTAGACGATCGTCTCTAAGTACCTTCGGATTCTGCCCACCTTATAGCGATCGGACCTAATCAGCGACGGGGTCGATCGCGATCGACAGCCTGACTGCGTTAAACAAGCGTTTAACCGATCGATCTAATCCAGATTTTCTGCATTTATATTGAATATTGAGCGATCGATTTTACAACTTTCTTGATGCTATGTCATGTCAAATTCAAGGCTTGCTTAAGCGCTATTTGAAGTGGCACTTGAAAGTCTGTACTTAGATTGCCGAGTTGTCTTTGAAAGGTGGATTGGTGGGCGGTAGCAATTTTGTCAGCCCGGAGCGTTGAGGTTTTGAGTAAGCCTATTTCTGCAAACTTTGGGTGAATTTCTTCG
>JANMIS010000292.1:0-9789 GCA_031375925.1 Synechococcales cyanobacterium OTE_70_concoct_197_sub | reverse complement strand
CTCCGTTCGCTTAAGCATTTTGTCAGCCCAGTAGTTTCTCCGGTAGTTCCCCTCTCTCCATTATGCAAACTCCGCCATCTAGCACTGGTTTTAGCTTAAGCACACTGTCGATTCGGCAATATGTTGGCACCTTGATGTTGACATTGACCGTGATGATTATGGGCGTGTTTTTTCTGACGCAATTGCCCGTTGATTTATTGCCTTCTATTACCTATCCTCGCATTGGCGTTCGTCTAAATGCACCAGGAATCTCGCCTGAGGTGGCAGTGGATGAAATCACCCGACCCCTAGAAGCAGCCCTTTCTGCAACAGACGGCGTGGTACAAATCTATTCGCAAACGCGAGAAGGCCAAGTCAATCTAGATTTGTATTTCAATCCTGGCAGCAATATCAATCAGGCATTAAATGACACAACGGCTGCGTTTAACCGGAACCGCAATCGACTCCCTGACAGCATTGAAGAACCCCGCCTTTTTAAAGCCGATCCCTCGCAACTCCCGATTTACGAAATGGCGCTCACATCACCTTCATTGCAGGATGTTGATTTGCGGGTGTTTGCGGATCAACAACTCGCGCGCGAATTGAGTGTTGTGTCGGGTGTGGCATCCGCCGATGTATCCGGGGGTGTCCAGGAAGAAGTGCGCGTCAATATTGATCTAAATCGTTTGCAATCGCTTGGCATTGGGCTAACGGATGTTTTGGATCAAATGAAACAGCGAAATCAAGATATCTCCGGGGGACGCATTCGAGGCGATCGATCGGAACCCTTAACACGCTCCGTGGGTCGTTTTCAGAATGCAAGCGAGATTCGGGATTTGTCCTTTGCAGTCGGAAGTCAGCCCGCAGCAGCCAACTCATCCTTAACTCCGATCGCTCAACGGGTCTATCTACGGGACTTTGCCGAAGTGGTGGATGGCACAGAAGAGGAGCGGGTATTGGTTAATCTCAATCAACAAAAAGCCGTCAAGCTCAGCGTGCAGAAGCAATCGGATGCAAATACCGTGTCAGTCGTAAATGCCGTCAAGCAACGGCTGGAGGAGTTGCGCCGATCGGGTGTGATTCCAGCAGACATGGTGATTACGGCCACATTGGATGAATCGAAGTTTATTCGGAACTCGTTGGCGGATGTGATTACTTCAGGATTGTCCGGCGCGGTCCTTGCAGCGATTTCGGTCTTTATCTTTTTAGGTTCACTCCGACAGACTTTTATTATTGCGTTGACGATTCCGCTTTGTACTTTGGCGGCGGCGATCGTTATGAAGCTATCTGGATTTTCGCTTAATATTTTCAGTTTAGGAGGACTTGCCATTAGCGTTGGGCAAGCGATTGATACTTCCGTTGTAATTCTTGAGAATGTCAGTAAACGAGTGGACACTCTTAAGCTTGAACATAGTCTGGAGATCAATAGCCAGGAAAATCAAAATGGGCATCGCGATCGTCAATATGCTAGTACTCTAGTTGCTGCCGTTGAGGACAGTAGCCGTGAGGTGGAATCGTCGCTAGTGGCTTCGACGGCTGCGAATTTAGTTTCGGTGTTGCCGTTCGTATTGGTGGGTGGCTTTGTTTCGTTGCTATTTAATGAATTGATTCTGACCATTTGTTTTGCAGTCATCGCTTCATTGGTGGTGGCGTTGACTGTTGTTCCAATGTTGTCCGCTCGTTTGTTTACGATTCAATGGTCCAGCGGTTTAAATCGACTATGGTTTTTACGATCGTTTAATCAAAAACTTGATGGTGCAACGCGAAGATATGGGCAGACCCTGGCTAAAGTCCTGCGTCGCCGATCGATCGTGATTGTGGCCGCTTTTGTCCTGCTTGGCGGCAGCGGGATTGCCATGGCAGGTCAGATTCCCCAGGAAATTTTGCCGCGTATCAGTACAGGTCAAGCCACGGTCAACGTTCAGTTTCCGCCGGGAACCTCCCTAGAAACCAATCGGCGAGTGATGGAAGCGGTCGATGAAGTGCTACTGAAGCAACCAGAGACTGACTATGTATTTACCACCGCTGGCGGGGCGCTGTTTGGGACTACGGTGTCGTCGAATCCCTCTCGGAGTAGTGGGAGTGTGACGCTGAAAGCGGGAGCCAGTGTAGTGGATTTTGTAGAACGGACCACAAAGGAAATCAATAAGCTCAACCTAGCGGGCATCCGGGTTCGGGTTTCAGCGGGTGCGGTGCGTGGCTTGAGTTTGAATAATTCTCCTTTACGCGGTGCTGATGTGGATGTCGTGCTTCAGGGCGAAAATGCGGAGGTGTTGAGGTCGGCGGGGCGGCAGGTATTGGGAGCGCTGGATGAGCAGGTGAAGCTCGCGACCTTTCGACCGGATGCGGACGATCGGCAGCCTGAAGTTCAGATTCGGCCTGACTGGGAACGCGCTAATGCTTTGGGTTTAACGACGCAGACCATTGGCAACACCATTCAGACCGCGATCACAGGCTCTGTGCCCACCCAATTGCAGCGAAAGGAACGTCTGGTGGATGTCAGGCTTCAACTCAATCAAACGCTGATTAAAGAGCCTTCCCAGTTGGCTCAACTCCCGCTCTTTGTGAACAATAATGCGCTAATTCGGCTCAGCGATGTTGCCAAAATCGAAGAAGGTCAAGCGCCCGGAGAGATTCAGCGGATTAACCAGCGTCCTGTGTTTTTGATTGCGGGAAACCTCAGCAAGGGCGCGAGTTTGGGGGCAGCGTTGAGTGAAGTGCAGCAAGTCGTTTCTAAACTCGAACTGCCCGAGGGCGTGACGGTGTTGCCGAGCTATGCCGGACAAACCAATAAAGAACTCCAAGATGCCGTCTTTGGTCTCGGTGGACTCGCAGCCTTTCTGGTCTTTGTCGTCATCGCGGTGCAATACAATTCGTTGGTTGATCCATTGGTGATTATTTTGACGGTTCCCCTTGCATTGGTGGGTGGTATTTTTGGGTTGTTTGTGACTCAGACGGCGATCGGGATTACCGTGGTGGTGGGTGCAGTGTTGCTAGTCGGAATTGTGGTTAACAACGCCATTATCATGGTGGAAACGGCCAACCAAATTCGATCGGAATCGGGACTCGATCGGGCGACTGCTATCCTAGAAGCGGCTCCTCAACGCCTACGTCCGATTTTGATGACGACGATTACGACGGTGCTGGGATTGTTTCCGTTAGCGTTAGGGATCGGCGAAGGATCGGAGTTTTTACAACCCTTAGGCATTGTGGTGTTTTCTGGTCTAACGTTGGCGACGTTGCTGACCTTGTTTATCATCCCCTGTTTTTATGTGTTGCTTCACGATGTTTTTAGTCGTAATCAAGGTATTGGGCGTTTAGTCAGCCGGACTCGATCGCTGGTAGTATCGAATCGCAAGTCCTAAGATCTTTTGAACCTAACAATGAATGGCTTAAACTATCAAGATTTCAAAGTACGATCGTGGCAATCGTCCGATCGGATCGCCGCTGCCGCTGTGATTGAGCAAGTATTAATGGAGTATGGATTGGGTTGGGAGCCGGACGGGGCCGATCGGGATGTGCTACAGGTTGAAGAATGCTATGCAAGCGGTGAGTTTTGGGTGGTTGAATTAGACGGGAAAATTGTGGGAACGGCGGCTTACTATCCGATCGATCGTAGTGAAAATGCCGTGGAAATTCGCAAAATGTATCTGTTGCCCGAAGTGCGGGGATTGGGATTAGGAGGATTTTTACTGAGTGCTTTAGAAGTTGTAATTATTCAAAAAGGCTTTTCTGAAATTTGGATCGAGACGGCTTCAGTACTGAAGGAAGCAGTGATTTTGTATGAAAAATCAGGCTATGAAGCGGCGACGGGTGTAGAGACGGCTCGGTGCGATCGGGTTTATGTCAAGCGCTTGGCCTCTTGAGAAATCTTGCATAAATTTGGATAGGTCCCCCTAACTAATGGGAAATCTATTATTTTAAGGGGATCCTCGTCATGAATTATTCACCTTCTTCACTATCCAATCTAAGTAATATCTCTTTGGTTGACACAAGCCTAATTAATCGGGATTCATTGATTTTCCTGAGTGATGACTTTCGATCAGGTGCTAGATCTATCGGCACTCTCGACGGAACTCAAACCTATCGCGACTCCGTTAGCAGCACTGACACCGTTGACTACTATCGCTTCAGAACCGGAACTGGATATAACAGCGATCGTCTTAATGTTAGCCTTAGCAATCTCACAAGCGATGTTGATATTTCACTTTATGATAAAGATAATACTCTAGTTGCCATTTCTAGTCGAGTAAGCACGAATGAAGAAGGGATTAACATTTCTAATCTCAATCTAGGTCAAGACTATTATATTAAAGTAGCCCGCCACAGTGGAGACAGCAGTTATACTTTGAGCGCGTCAACGGGTGACCATTCTCGATTTAGTAATCTTCTGAACCTAGAAAACGACCTTGGAAGCCTGTCTGGAAGCCAAACAAAAATTGGGTCTCTTTCAACCGTTAATTCTGCGGACAATTATAGCTTTTATATTGGTTCAACAAGCGGTGTTTCACTGTATTTGACAGGACTTAGTAGTGATGCAGACCTTCGCTTGATACGGGATGTAAACTCGAATGGCATTGTGGATGATGGGGAAGAAGTAGCCCGATCGGCAGCCGGGGGATCAACCTATGAATCCCTATCTCTGCAAGGTCTGGCCTTTGGTCGTTATATTGCCCAAGTCGCTCAATTTTCGGGAAGTACAGCTTATACCCTGACTTTAAATGCAAACTCTGGCCTGAACGACGCAATTGAAAGCAATAATACGCTCGCAACAGCCGCTGATATTGGTGGAGTCGGTCGATCGGGTAATCTTGTCGGCTCCCGAAGTTACAAGGGCTGGGTCGTCGGTGATACGAAAAACCCCTACTTCGATCGCAATGACTTTCAGCGCTTCAGCATTGGGACAAGCAGTAACTTTACGGCCACCCTGACGGGACTAACGGGTGATGCAGATCTTCAACTGATTCGCGATGTCAACTTTAATGGCATTGTGGATGCGGGAGAAGTGATTGCATTTTCGGCTAAGGGTGGTGCGCTCTCCGAAAGTATTAGCCTAACGAATTTAACCGCAGGAACTTACTATTTGCAAGTTTCGGCCTATGCCTCTAACGTCACTCCCTATGTAATCAACTTTAGTGCTAATGCTATTAATAAGTTTGATACTGCTAGTATTATTGACGCTAGCGGTGATGGCAGCAGCCGATCGGTCTTTCGGGATGGTGCATTAAAGATTGATTTTGACTTTGCAGGAACGGCAAATATTAGCAATGTTCGATTAGAAGCTAGGCGCTCTGGAGTTCTGGTTGGGACCTTGGGCCGTTGGGATGGGGGAAGCGATCGGCGTAATGCGATCGTCAATCTCAGCAATTATTCCAGCACTATGACCGCTGGTAACTACGAAATGCAATTAATTGCCCGCGATATTTGGGGAGCCGAATATGTGTCTGGTAGCCAAACCATTAGCATTATTGACTGGACTCGCACCAATGGTGACTTTACCAGTAACGCTTGGACCTTGAATGCTGCCGTGGGGTCTGGAGCGGTGTATTTGGGTCGAGGTGGCACAGATATTTTGAATTTAGGGGTCAGTCGTTCTCAGATATTAGGGTTTAATGGCAGTCCATTAACAGGTTACAATCCGCTGTATTCGACTTATTCCCAAGCGCTATTTGGTGGAACTTCCTTTGATTTTATTAACCTAGCCGATGGCCGCGAAATCTATCTGCAAGGTATTGAACAACTGCGGTTCAACGACGGCACAAGCTTCAATCTTTCGGTTTCGCCCAATGACACCTACTTTGGTCAACAGTGGAACCTCCATGTCTCCGACGTAGATAGTGCGTGGCGCTTTACTCGGGGCAGCAGTAACGTGCTGTTGTCGTCTCTAGATACAGGGGTACTAGGTCCCGTGGGCAGCGGTCGTGGCGTTCATGACATGACCAATAGCCGTTTAGTCACAGACCCCACAGATGATGATAACTACGGCGGCAATGGTCACGGGCATATGTCCATTAGTGTTATGAGTGCAGCCGCAAACAATGGGAGTGGCATTGCAGGAATTAACTGGAATAGTAGAGTTTTTGTGAATGATGTGTATGGCGGAGTCAATCTTCGGCAGGCGGTCATTGACTCGATCGCCTATGCCCGCGCTAATAACCAACGGGTTGTTTTCCAAGGTGGCATTCAAGGGGAAGGCTGGCTAAATAGCGGGGGAACGCAAGCAGAACTTGAAGCACTCATGACGAACAACGCTGACATTGCATTCTTTGCGATTGCAGCAGGCAATGGAAATCTTAACATGTCCAATATCACGACTAATCCCAGTCTAAGTGGCGGATTTGCCCGACTACAAGGAACCCACCGCAACGTCATGGCAGTCGGAGCGTTAACGTATACTGGAATGACAACGGTGAATGGTTTAGCCAATGCAACGAGCGTCGATCGAGCAGGTTATTCTAACTACGGTGCGGGACTGACGCTGATGGCTGCAACGGATTCTCCTGCGATCGATGCCTTCGGCGTACAGCGAAACTTCAACGGCACCTCCTGCGCCAATCCCAACATGGCCGGAATTGCGTCTTTGGTGTGGAGCGTGAATAGCTACCTCAGCGGCGATCAATTGCGTCAGTTGATGACGGATACAGCCATGGATTTAGGCGCTACAGGCCGAGATGACCTCTTCGGGTATGGTTTAGTCAATGCCGATGCCGCCGTTCGTCGGGCTTCGGCGATGAATCGCAACTACGATGTCGCCAACCTGCGTAACGGTCGGAGCGTTTTTGCTTAGAGACTGAAGATGTCATTTCAGATCCCTGACGATCGGCCCCCTAGCCCCCAATTCTAGGGGAACATGAACTTCTATCTGTATCAGTCCCAAAACTGGGAATGATAATTATACTAAGTAAGCCGATCGCCCCCATCGATCCCTGGTACTCAGATTCATAGCTCTAAACAACCTTCGCAATCTTTATTTATGATTACCAAATCGTTACTCTCCGCCACGATTGCAACCCTTATGTTAGGCGCGATCGTTGCTCCTAGTGCTCACGCAGGACCCGCCATAAACCCCGGTAAGCTCATTAGCTCAGATGGGACGACAGATCGGGACCGATAGCAAAAATTGGTTCATGCGAACGCCAGTATCCGATACGACGGAACCTTTCAACGGTGGAACGCTTCGAGTTTACGATGTCCACATTGCCAAAATGGTCGAAGTTACCCACCACCAGTGCAAAAAGAACTCACGCCAGAAGTTTCGAGACGTGACCGAAGAGCAAGCCATCGAATTTCCTGAATTAGCGACAAGCTGCCCATAAAACTAAAGGCGAGCCGCCAGAGGCACTATGTTCATTCAATATCTTCAACTCATTCTCCACCCAACTCAATCAATCCTATGAAATCAATTCTTCTAGTCGCCACGCTTGCAACGATCGCAATGCCCACAGTTGCCCAAGCCAACGCCCTCTCTAGCAACACGTTCAAACTTCCCAGCAATAACATTCATTGTGAATTCGTTGACGATCGCGGTCCTGCACCTGCTCAAGCTGCCTTCCTTCGCTGCGACATTCAAAGCAAACTTAAGCCCATGCCCGCCCGCCCTAAAGACGGCTCCTGCAACTTGGATTGGGGCAACGGCGTAGTTCTATCCAAAACCTCAAAAACCGAAGTCCTCTGTGCGGGCGACACGATTTATGGTCCCAATTATCCAGTGCTAAACTATGGCAAAACCTGGAAAAAGTCAGGCTACACCTGTCAATCTAGCGCCAAAGGACTCACCTGCACCAACCAAAAAGGGAAAGGCTTCTTCCTAAACCGTCAAGAATGGCGATCGTTCTAGTCTAATTTTTGTGAAGGCGGAACCGGATCGTATCCGCCCTCACAAAAAGGATGACAGCGGCAAATACGCTTAACACTAAGCCAAGAACCCTGAAGCGGACCATGCCGATCGATCGCCTCCAAGGCATACTGCGAACAAGTTGGCATAAATCGACAGGAAGGCGGCGTGAGGGGCGAGATGAAAAGTCGGTAGCCTTTTACAAGGAGTAGTAAGAGAATTTTCATGATTGGGATAGACTAATAGGCAGGAAAATTCAGCATTTGAGGTATGGTTATGGCTTTTAATTATCCCGATACTTTACGCTATACCGACACCCATGAATATGTCAGTCTCGAAGGCAATACAGCGATCGTTGGGATTACAGCCTTTGCGATTGATCAATTGGGCGATATTGTTTTCCTAGAGCTACCTGAAATGGGGACGGAAGTGAGCAAAGGCGAAAAATTTGGGACGATCGAGTCGGTGAAGGCCGTAGAGGATTTGAAATCTCCGGTGACGGGAAAAGTCGTTGCCATTAATGATGCAATGGTAGATGCGCCGGAAGATCTCGCTAATGACCCTTACAGTGCAGGCTGGCTGCTTAAAATCGAAATTGAAAACCCCAGCGAAATCGAATCCGGTATGAGCGCTCATGTCTACCGTGAAATGGTCGAAGGCGCATAAAAAATCCTGACGAACCGCTCCCCAACCCCCAATTCTGGGGGAGTAATGATTTATGGGTTTATTTCTTTCTAAACTTCTACCGTTATTCATTTATCCGATCGGCTTGTCCTGCATTTTAATGCTCATTGCCATCGTCTTGATTATTAGACGACGATCGCGGCGGGCATTGCTTCCGATTGGATTGGCGTTGGGGATTTTGTTGATTAGCAGTAGTGGATGGTTTAGTACGGTGTTGGTGCGATCGTTGGAACAGCAGTATTTACCGCCAACTTTTACCGCTAACAGTGAGGCGTTTGGGGCGATCGTGCTACTCGGTGGGGCGACGGGATCGCAGCTTGCCCCGCGCCCTTGGGTGGATATTACCGATGAAGGCGATCGGATTCTTCATTCTGCAAATTTGTATCGTCAAGGTCTTGCACCTTTGATTATTCCCACAGGTGGCCGCATTGCTTGGCGCGGTCCCGGCGATTCAGAAGCGTCTGATATGTCTCAGATTTTACAAACCATGGGAGTGCCAGAGTCGGCGATCGTCCTGGAACCCAAGGCGCTGAACACCTACGAAAATGCGGTGAATGTGCAGGAAATTTTAAAGACGCGCAAAATCGATCGGTTTCTATTGGTCACTTCTGCGACGCATATGCCCCGATCGATGATGATCTTTCGGAAGCTGGGCATGGAACCTGTGGCTGCTCCGACGGACTATACCCGCACGGACCTCGAATCTAGGATGACTGGGTTTCAAGATTTTTTATTGAGATCATTACCAGATGCTGAATTCTTGCGTGATACGAATCGAGCGATTAAAGAATATATTGGCATCTGGATCTATCGCCTGAAAGGTTGGGCTTAGAATTCAACCAAATCCCTATCCTAACCGCGTTGCAAAATTCTTTGCACGACTTGGCGATAACGATCGCGCCTTCAAAATTGCTGCTCCCAGCAACGCATAGGACAACAACCCAATTGCCGCTAAGGCAAACGGTCCCACCAACGGTAAACCACCCACGGAGTTCCACATTGTATGCAATACTGAAGCCGTTAGCCAACCCACTAAAATGGTCAATGCTGCACCACGCGGCTTCAAGACCGCTAAACCGATCGCATAACCAAAGTAGCCACTATAAGCCATATGTCCTGCTACCGAACCCAGCAACCGCGCAATCAAAATCTGCAATCCCTGCGCTTGGCTGACATCTGCCCCTAACGTTGAAGCACTCTGGATTATTCCGGGCACATATTGCCCCACCGTCTCCAATAAAGTAAATCCCATTGCTGAAGCCGTCCCCAGCAAAATGCCATCCAATGGCTCC
>JANMIS010000673.1:0-2636 GCA_031375925.1 Synechococcales cyanobacterium OTE_70_concoct_197_sub | reverse complement strand
ATTCTTTCTAACGCTGGGGCGTAGTCCAGATTCGCTAACGTGTGAATAATGACGCGAAAGATTTGATTCTCACGATCGAGCACCGCTGCGATCGCTTCCATAATCGCTGGGTCATCAGTTCCAATTTCACCGATCGCCCATACTGCATTCTCAACGGTATACATATCCTCATCTTTCAAGCATTCCACAATCGCAGGCAATCCTACCTTAGATTCTAATCGTCCCAAACTTTCTACGGCTTTGCGTCTTACGATGCGTTCATCAACGTCTGTTACGTCTGTTGTTTCGATCGCTTTAATCAATGCATTGATAGTTTTTTCAGTATTAAAATTAATAAGATGAGAAACTGCAATGTATTTCTCTGAAGGGTCTTGAAGATTTGCGATCGGCGTTTCGAGGAGTTCGATCGCCTGGTCTTCAGTCAAATTAAAAAGATTAAAAAAACGCTTATCCACAGTAATTCTCGGAGTTTGATTTAAATGCTGGAAGAGGCCCCCTAGCCCCCAATTCTGGGGGGACCGGAAGGCGGTTATTAATCCTTTCATGCTCCCCCAGAATTGGGGGTCGGGGGGCTTCTCCCAAAAACAAAAACGGCTGACAAATCGCCAACCGTTTTTATAACTCTCCCAACCTGAACCCCAATTTTTCAATTAGTAGTTCAAAGTCCGGTAAGGAACTTTCTTCATATCCGTATTCATTGCAGACACGGCAGGTGCTGCAACATTGGGTGTCTTCAAGCCGCGCGCCATTGCGAGGTAGTTTGCAGGGCTGCCCGCTTTAGGCTGTGCTTCCTGAGGGGTAAAGCGCTTAACAGTCGTCTGCCAAACGATTTTTGGAAAGCCCAGTTGACTACGATGGTATTCATCGTAGCGGGGGTTTTGGATATTGAAAGGCGTTTCCTTCGCACCGGACGCTAAGGTCCGACGACGTTGGTAAGGCACAATCGAATCGCCAAAAGCTGTTAAATACTCATCGCTGTCCAGCAATTGATTAATCAATGCTGCACGGCCTTTCGTCGCAATGACAATAGACCAAGCAATTTTTTCCTGTTCGCTGTAGGGTGCGCGTCCTAGGACTTTGTTAAGGCAATGCTCAACGAAGCGATAGTTGCTGTTCAGGTTGTAGAAGCTACCCGTGAAGGTTCTAGACAGGCACAGTCCACGAATGAAATCGCGAACGGTGATTTGACCGCTTCTAAGTTGGGATTCCAAAAACTTTTCGCGATCGGCTGCGAAAGCATGGAAAAAGACTTGACGATAGGCGGCTTCAATCAGCACGTCCATGTCGGTTGTAGACAAAATGTTGTCTGTCGAAAAAATCCTCGACTGCTCATCGCCGGACACATCAAACCCCTTAACGCGGGAATTCTGTGACGACGGAGCATATTCAAGCAATGGAATCGCCATGCTAAAGCCTCCGTGATCGTAAATCTGAGTAAACTCGTTCTCTAAACCCAACCGTCAAACCCAAAGCCTGAAATCAAAAAAGCAGGAGCTTGCAGTTTGCACCGAAGCTCCTGCTTTTCGATGTTTCAACTAGCTGAGGGTGTTGATTGCGTAGTTGAGGTAGGAGTTCGCTTCGTTCTGAGAGTCTCCAGTCAAGCCGTGGTTTGCCTTGATGTACTTCAGCGCTTCAACGTACCAGCTAGGGGATAGGTCGAAAGTCTTGTTGATTTCTGAGATACCTGCAACGAGGTAGTCGTCCATGGGTCCAGTTCCACCCACAACGAGGCAGTAAGTGACCATGCGGAGGTAGTAACCGATGTCACGAACGCACTTAGCCTTGCCGGTTGCAGTGGATGCGTAGTTAGGGCCAGACATTGTGGTGGTGTAAGGGAATTTGCTGTACACCGCGTTTGCTGCGCCTTCAGCCAATGCTGCGGACTTTTCAGTCAATGCTTTTGCAGCAGCTAAGGATGCAGCAGCTTGCTTGTAGCGACCGAAAGCAGTTTGCATTTCGGTGCTGCTCAGAAAGCGTCCTTGTGAATCAGCAGCCGCGACGGCTTCGGTAAGAGGGGTCTTCATTTGGTATCTCCCAGTGGATAAAAGCTTTGTGTGATCGAAGCAGGTAATTCAGAACGCGGGGTGCAGTGACTGCCGCGTTCTAATGTCTGGTCGTTGGGTTATGCAACCGAGGATGCGGCGCGATCGAAGTAGCTTGCCACTTCAGAATCGATGGCAGAGCAGTCACCTTGAGTGATGCCGTTACGATCGTTGACGATCGCAAGCGCTGCATCTTTCATTTTACCGACGCCAACTGCGACGGAAGCACCGGGAGTACCGAGTGCGAGGTAGGTTTCGCGAAGACCGTTGAGGCAACGATCGTCAAGGACGGATGCGTCACCTGCGAAGATTGCGTAAGTGATATAGCGAAGGATGATTTCCATGTCGCGAAGGCAAGCAGCCATCCGACGGCTGGTATATGCGTTGCCACCAGGCGCGATCAGTTGGGGCTGTTCAGCGAACAAGGAACGAGCTGCATTCGCAACGATGGCAGATGCGTTACCCGTGATGCGGTTGACGGTATCCATGCGCTTGTTGCCTTCAGCAACCATTGCGCTTAGAGCGTCGAGTTGGCCAGCGTTGAGGTATTCGCCGCGAGCGTCAGCCTGGGAAACAACCTTTGCAAATGCGTCA
>JANMIS010000253.1:0-10893 GCA_031375925.1 Synechococcales cyanobacterium OTE_70_concoct_197_sub | reverse complement strand
GTTTGTTTTTACCTTTTCAAACTGTGAAGGATTCGGGCTGGGTCGCCGTTCCAGTGGTGACGATCGTTAGTTTCACGCTCCTCGGCATTGAAGAAATCGGGGTCGAAATTGAAAATCCCTTCGGCACCGATTCTAATGATTTACCCTTAGATGCCATCTGTGACACCGTTCGTGGCAACGTCGAAGATTTGATGAGACTTTCTCCAGAAAACTCGGGTGATTTCCAATAATGAACCGATCATCTGGCTGGCTTCGATCGTGACCTGCCTTGAAGCCACAAGTGCTCGACTATGACAAATCCAAATCGCTCGAAGAACTGCTTTGAGTTGGTAGCATTGATTACTTGATTTGATATGAGTCATGAAACATTCTGTTACAATTGAGCTACAAATCCCTTATTACAGACGTAATTCATGATTGTCATGCCAACGCCAAATGAATCTGCTGTCCATCACACTTGGAATTGGCAAGTCAGCGATCGTCAGAGTTTTACGATCGCCTACCAGAAACAGGGCCATTGTGGGATTCCAGTGATTTTAATTCATGGGTTTGGAGCGGGGAGCTTTCACTGGCGCAAAAATATGCCAGATTTAGCTTTGGAGTCTCAGGTGTATGCGATCGATCTTTTGGGCTTCGGCCAATCTGATAAGCCAACTCCGCAGGTAGAAGCGGACTATACATTTGAAACTTGGGCGCAACAAATTCTTGATTTTTGTCGAGAGGTTGTTGAAGGTCCGGCATTGTTAGTGGGAAATTCGATCGGCTGTATTGCGGCGATGCAGGCGGCGGTAGACGGTCCTGAGTGGGTGCAGGGTGTGGCGTTGTTGAATTGTTCGTTGCGGTTGCTGCACGATCGTAAACGTGCAACTCAACCGTTTTATAAACAGTTCGCTCCAGTGCTGCAAAATGTATTGCAATATAAACCGATCGGCTATTGGTTTTTTCAACAAATCGCCCAAGCGAAAACCGTTAAAAAAGTGTTGTTGCAAGCTTATAAACGTCCCGAGGCTGTTACTGATGAGTTGGTGAATTATCTGTTAGAACCTGCCCAAGATCCCAAAGCTGCTGATGTTTTTCTTGCTTTCACGGCCTATTCTCAAGGGCCTCTACCTGAGGATTTATTTCCGCAGTTGCAATGCCCTGCGATCGTGCTCTGGGGCACCGAAGACCCCTGGGAACCGATCGCCTTGGGCCGAGAGTTTGGGCAATATCCAGCGGTGACGGAGTTTGTTGAGTTACCGGGTTTAGGCCATTGTCCCCAAGATGAAGGACCCGAAATTGTGAATCCGATTTTGACTCACTGGATTCGATCGCTGGAAGGGGAACAATTGCTCAACAGGGGTTCCAGTTATGCCTCGCAGGACTAACGCCAAGTTTTGCCAATACTTACATCAACTCTGAAAGTTCCATCCACCGATCGGTTGACTTTTCAATCTCGCTGTTTACCGCCGTGAGCCGATCGCCCATTTTTTGAACATCGCTATAGCCTGCATTGGAATTGTTATAAAGCTTGGCTTCGAGTTCAGCTTTTTCAGCTTCGAGCTTTGGAATCGCTGCTTCGAGTTGTTCATATTCACGCTTTTCTTTGAACGTCGCTTTCCGTGCCTTGGCCGCAGGTGTGGCAGGCGGGGTAGCAGGTGCGACGGGTTCGGGATTTTTGGGACCAACTTGAATGGTGGGCGCAGAATTCTCTTTTTTCTCGTCCTTTTTGTAATCCAAATAGATAGAATAATTGCCGGGATAGCGCCGAACATTACCGCCAGGTTCGAGGGCAAAGATGGTCTCTACTGTCCGATCGAGGAAGTAGCGATCGTGAGACACCACAATCACCGCGCCTTTAAAATCTTCTAAGTATTCTTCCAAAACTCCAAGCGTTTGCACATCCAAATCATTGGTCGGTTCATCTAAAATCAAGACGTTCGGTGCAGAGAGCAAAACCTGCAACAAGAAGAGTCTGCGCTTTTCACCACCTGAAAGTTTGCCGATCGGTGCATATTGCTGATTCGGCGAAAACAGGAATCGCTCCAGCATTTGAGAAGCGGTGATAATTGAGCCATCTGAGGTCTTGACCAATTCTGCAATATCCTTGAGATATTCAATCACGCGACGGTTGTTATTAATGCCACTCTGCAAATCATCGGAGTGTTGGTCAAAGTATCCAAACTGAATCGTCGAACCGATGTCTACTGTGCCAGAATCCGGTTCGATGCGACCTGTGATTAGATTCATTAACGTTGATTTCCCAGCGCCATTCATGCCGATGATGCCGATGCGATCGTCCGGGCTAAATTCATGGGTAAAATCTTTAATTAAAGTTCGCCCTTCATAGCCTTTACAAACATTGGTCAGTTCAGCAACTTTTTTCCCAATCCGACGACCCATCGTGGAAATTTCAACTTTGCCTTGCACCGCTTTGAACTCAGTTTCGCGCATTTCTTCAACGCGACCGATGCGAGCCTTTTGCTTTGTACTGCGGGCTTTGGGTCCCTTTTTTAACCATTCTAATTCCCGACGCAACACACCCGCAAATTTGCGTTGGCTGCTGGCTTCAGATTCTTCTTGGGCCGCTTTCTTTTCGAGATAGTAGGAGTAGTTGCCGCTGTAGTTGAACAGTTCAGCGCGATCGATTTCCAAAATGCGATTTGTGACTTGATCCAAGAAATACCGATCGTGCGTCACCAGCAACAGCGATCCCGTATAGCGAGACAAATAACTCTGCAACCACTCCACAGAATCCGCATCCAAATGGTTCGTCGGTTCATCCATAAGTAGCACATCCGGCTGGGCGATTAATGCCGTCGCGATCGCGATCCGTTTACGATAGCCACCAGAAAGATCCCCAACGCGGGTTTTGAAATCTGTGATCCCCAGTTGATTGAGGGCGATCGTTGCTTGAGTTTCCAGTTCCCAAGCGCCCGCTTGATCCATACGGTGGGTCACGCTCGAAAGTCGGTTTAACAATTTATCTTGATCTTGGGTTTCGTCCGCCAATGCTGATGAGACCTCTTCGTACTCTTTAATCAAGGCCATCACATCGCCGCTATCGGCAAAAATCTGCTCCAACACCGTTTTCTCTTCATCCACATCTGGCTGCTGCGGCAAATAGACGACGCGAACTCCGCCGGGGATCTCGATTTCACCACCGTCGATCGGTTCCAATCCGGCGATCATTTTTAGCAGCGTAGACTTTCCAGACCCGTTGGTGCCGATCAGTCCGACCCGATCGCGGTCTTCCAACACGAAGTTGCCATCCTTGAGCACCTCTTTAATTCCGAAATCTTTACGGATCGATCGCAGCGTCAAAAGAGCCATGGGGTGCGGTGGGTGCGGTGTTTCTAATAGCACGCATAACCCTATCACTTTTGGTGAGCAAAAATGTTAAGAATCTGTGATGATAATCACAACATCGGATTCCTTTTTCCTAGAAGATATTCGAGGTGCACTTACGATTTCAAATATTCGACTCCAAGCATTGCAAGTAGCCCGGATTCTGCATAAGACCTGAGAAGAGGGCGGTATTGCAGCTTACGCCTACATATTGGTTCGGATATCTTGATATTCTGAGACTTCTTTTGCTCGCTCTATATTTTTTGTTTTGGTACTGCTCATGTGTATTCGGGATGTTGTTGATCAAGCGTTAACGACTGGCATACTGACCCTTGAAGCTGAAGACCAGCTCCGAATCTTACTCTCCACAAAGTATGACTACGACGATTTACAGGCATTTATGACGTTGCAATCGGCGGCCATGATCGGCCAGGTAGAGCAGGAATCACGAATTATGGCTCCTGCTTCAGTCCGATCGCCTCGCCTTGCCGCCTATTGCAATTTGCCGTGAGTTTTCCAGGATGCATCCGCCGGGGCATTTTTTATGTCACTCTGGATTACATATCAAATTCTTTTGACTCTCATGCAAACTCTGTCTATCCCTGAGACCGCTCCCCAAACGACTACTCAGTCATCCCTTCAGCTTTCCACGGATCCCTCCATTCGTCGCCGTACGACTCGATCGGTCCCCGTTGGCAGCATTATGATCGGCAGCGAGCATCCGGTGGCGGTTCAGTCGATGATCAATGAGGATACCCTGGACATTGAAGGCTCTGTAGCTGGAATCCGTCGGCTACACGAAATTGGCTGTGAGATCGTCCGCGTTACGGTTCCCAGCATTGCCCATGCGAAAGCTATGGAGCAGATTCGCGATCGGCTTCATGCGACCTACCAGCCCGTTCCCTTGGTTGCTGATGTACATCACAATGGCATGAAAATCGCCCTCGAAGTCGCAAACTACGTCGATAATGTGCGGATTAATCCCGGCCTGTACGTCTTTGAAAAACCGCTTGAAGGGCGCACTGAATACACGGCTCAAGAGTTTAAAGAGATTGGCGATCGGATTCTAGAGACCCTCGAACCCCTGGTCGTCAAACTACGAGACCAGAACAAATCCATGCGCATCGGTGTCAACCATGGTTCCCTAGCGGAGCGCATGCTTTTTACCTATGGCGACACGCCTGAAGGCATGGTGGAGTCAGCGCTAGAGTTCATTCGCATGTGCGAATCGCTGAATTTCTACCACATCGAAATCTCTCTTAAAGCCTCCAACGTCCCCGTTATGCTAGCTGCAAACCGTCTCATGGTGCAGCGCATGGATGAACTCGGCATGGCTTACCCGTTGCACTTGGGTGTTACAGAAGCAGGTGACGGCGAATATGGTCGGATCAAATCCACGGCAGGGATAGGAACTCTTTTGGCTGAAGGCATTGGCGACACGATTCGAGTTTCCCTTACCGAAGCCCCAGAGAAAGAGATCCCTGTGTGTTACGGGATTCTACAGGCCCTAGGACTGCGGCGGACAATGGTGGAGTACGTTGCTTGCCCAAGCTGCGGTCGGACATTATTTAACCTGGAAAACGTGCTGCACAAAGTGAGGGAAGCGACCAGTCATTTAGCGGGATTGAACATCGCGGTGATGGGTTGCATCGTCAACGGTCCCGGTGAAATGGCCGACGCAGACTACGGCTATGTGGGCAAAACCGCTGGAACGATCGCCCTTTATCGAGGCAGGGAAGAAATCAAGCGCGTCCCTGAAGCAGAGGGCGTGCATGAGCTGGTCGCCCTGATCAAAGGGGATGGCAAGTGGGTGGATCCAGAAGAGGCCTAAGCGACATTTAAATCAGCAAGCCCCAAATAAATCTCCGGATCTGCCCGAATTTTGTGTGGTTTTATATTGTGTAGGTTTATACATCGTCATACACGGATCAGCAAATTGTTCGCTATGCTAGACTGAGCGTAGCTTTTAGCATATCCATCCACGAGCTTCTTGACATGACCTTGACCAAGCGGGCAATTCTTTTAGGGACTACTGCAATTGCAGTTACGGCTGTAACTGTTTCTTTAGCTGGGGTGCATCTTTCCCGTGGGACTTCTCTTCTCAAGAGCACACCTAAGGACCTGATCGAGGAAGTGTGGCAGGTCATTGATCATTCTTACGTGGATGGTACCTTTAATCAAACGGATTGGCGATCGATTCGGCGCGAGTATCTCGGGCGCGAGTACCCCGACAAGAAGCAGGCGTATTTAGCAATTCGGGAGATGTTGAAAAAACTCAACGATCCCTACACTCGTTTTTTGGACCCTGAAGAGTTCAAAAACATGAGAATCGAGACTTCTGGTGAACTGATTGGCGTTGGGATTCAGTTGGCCGCTGATGAGAAAACCAAGAAGCTAACCGTCATTTCGCCGATCGAAGGCAGCCCCGCCTCAAAGGCTGGCATTTTATCCAAAGATATCATTCTTAAAATCGACGAAACATCTACAGAAGGGATGGATGTCAATGGTGCGGTGAAGTTGATTCGGGGTGAAGCGGGGACATCTGTGAAGCTCACCATTCAGCGTGGGGGCAAGGAAATTCTTGAATATACTCTAAAACGCGATCGCATCGAATTACATCCCGTTCGGTTCAATGTTCAGAAAACCGTAGCGGGCGACACGGGCTACATTCGGTTAACGCAATTTAGCGCGCCTGCGGTGAAGGATATGCGGGATGCCATGAAGTCCCTTGAAAAGCAAAATGTCACGGGCTATATTCTCGACCTCCGATCGAATCCCGGCGGATTGTTACAAGCGAGTATTGAAATTGGTCGAATGTGGATCAAAGAAGGTAGCATCGTCTCGACGGTCGATCGTAAAGGGGAAGGCGATCGGCAATTGGCCAACAATACGGCTTTAACCAATAAGCCTGTGGTGGTTTTAGTAGACGGGGGTTCGGCCAGTGCGAGTGAAATTTTATCTGGGGCGTTGCAGGATAACAAACGGGCGAAGATTGTTGGGATTAAAACCTTTGGGAAGGGCCTGGTGCAGTCAGTACGTGAGCTTGGGGATAACGAGTCTGGGTTAGCTGTGACGATCGCAAAATACCTCACACCCAATGGCCGTGACATTAACAAACACGGCGTTGATCCTGATGTGGAAATCAAACTAACCGAAGCCCAGCAGAAAGAGCTACTGGCCGATCGTGATAAGATCGGCACATCCGTTGACCCTCAATTTGCGAAAGCGGCTCAGGTTTTATCTGAAGAAACCAATGCAAAAAAAGTGAAATAAACGGTCTCACAGAGTTTTAAATTTCTGGTATCTGCATAATGGGTTTCGGAGAGGGAATAGATTCGATTGCGGCGGGTTGTGTGGCCAGCGGTGATGCTGCGATCGGTCTTATCTCAGCAGGTTGCGCAGGTTTTGCATCAGCTTTCTTCGGCTCGACTTTGAGCGGCGCACAGTCTTTTGCCCATTCAACAACCTTTGATTCTTTTAAGCCTTGAGTTGCACAGTCTTGGGATTTTACGGCTTGCCCTGGGAATTGCTTTGTTGCGCTAACTCGCGCCATGGCGATCGGAAATGATATCGCAACAGCCGACATCAATACAACGCTACCAACAACGTAGCGCTGCATCTTATGGATAGAAGATTGACTCATGATTAAAACGCTCAACTATTGCAAAGGGAGATAAGGAAACAATGGATGCCAAGACATGGCAGTAGCAACGGTATATAAACTAATCAACCAAAAGAACATCGTCCGAGGTTTAACTTGTTTATCTTTTAGCAACAAGTGTAATACAGCCCAACTGACGAGCCAACCGACCAGCATTACGGTTTCTTTTCCTGCGTAGCTGCCGATATTTCCCCACATCGGATCGGGATTCACCGCACCGGGCATCCAAGCGCCAATAGTTTTGTGCAAAATGGTTTCAAATCCTTTATTGGTATCTGAAATGTGATGACTGATCATCATCATCACGGACCCAACTCCGCCGCTAATCAAGGCTGCCGCTGCCATGCCTGATTTCTCCGGTGCGTGATCTGAACCTTTGCTTAAGAATCCAGGAAATTGTTTTATCACGTTCCATGCACGGCTATAACTTGGAATTTCTTGTGTTGTTGATTTCATGATGCAATGACTTAATTTTTACAGGTGAACCGATCGAACAAATGAAATTTAGCGGATTACAAAGCATGTGTCTTAGCAATCGCTAATCCGGTTACAAATCCGCCCATTGCATAGAACATCATTGCCATTACCGCAACGCTAACACCTGCCAATACAGGTCGGTTTGACTTTTCTAAAATCTTGTCGCCATAGTTCCATAAAATCCAGGCGCTTCCCACGGCTAGGGGCAACGTAAACAGTACGCTAAACTCATGATATTCCATGTAGACATATTGAGTTAGAGGCGAGTTGTCCTTGAGCCAAGCTCGTGCTCCCCCAAAGTCAGCCGCAGCACGGTACCGCATGTAACCTAGATTGCCACTGGCAATACTGAGGAAAGTAATAATCGCACTCCAAAAAGTAAGCGATCGCATCTGGGGCAATATTTTTGCAGACCCTCTTAGCAATGGGAATGCTAAATGTCCAGCATACATCGTGACGATCGTAGCCATCATTGCGCCAACCCCATGAATCATCCCGATCGATCGCTGCCAAGGACTCGGATGAATCAGGTTTACTAAGGGTAGAAATAAGAATAATCCACCGGATAGGATTGCTAGACCGTAGACCATGACGGTTGCGATGTCGAGCGATCGGGGAAATTCTTCGGTTTGTGTTGCAGGGTTTTCTAAGTTGACTTGTTGCATAATCTAAACTCTCTGGAACATTTGGTAGAAGGCCGATCGTACTTAGAACTGCGCAAATTCTAAGTGCGATCTTTATGTTGTAACTGGCGTTCAGAACCCTCAGAATCGAGCTTTGAAAACGTCTACCAGATTGCAGTTAAAGCAAAGGTACGCGTGGTTGTTGCTCCCGTTGCAGAACCGCCATTCGGAACGGTAACCGCAGGGTTTGCATAGGTTCCGGTTGCCACAATGCTACCGAAGTTGTTGATGCTGACAGCGCTAGATAGCGCAAACGCGGCACCGCCACCACCCGTGGGTAATGGAGCCGTTAGTAGCGTGTTGAGGTCTACCGTTGTGCTGCCACCATAGTTGACGAATGCACGGCCATTGGACGCGCCGACGACTTGCTCAAGTTCATTGATACCATTGGGTGTGCCTGAACCGTTGCCACCAGAAAGACCATCTAAAATCGTTGTGACGCCATTGCGAGACACAATCGAGTAGCTAATGGCCGCAGTCCCAGTTCCGCTAGTGACTTGACCAATGATGGTGCCCGCTTCATTGATATCACGCAACGTGGATCGGTCAAAGCCTTCAGGAAGCAAGCTGCTGACGTCATAGCCGCCGCTGCTATTCTTCGTCCAAACGAGTCCAACATTGTTTTTATCATCTACTCCGACCAATGTGCCTTTGTCATTGATCCCGCGTGCTGTTCCTGCGCCACCAACCGTTGATAGACCCAGAGCAGAACCATTCACATAGTTAGTAAAAGGCGTATTAACAGTTGGGTCAGTATCACTGATCATCCGACCTGCGATCTGATTGGTGTTATTGGTGTCAAAGAAATAGGTTTCTTTGGATGGTGCAGCAGTTGCGCTTACGTTGGCAGAATTGATGGAGAGCTTGTAGCCAGTGCCATCATTGATCCAGCGAAGACCCCGATCGGTTGCGGTTCCAACGGGTGTACGCACTTCATCATGAGTTCCGATCACGACGCCCAAGTTATTAATCTTGGCAACGTTCGGAGTTTGCATCACGACGCCCGTAGCTCCGTCCGCAGCACCCGTGGCAGAATTACCCACCTTCAGCCCAGTGTTGGTTAGCACTTGGGTTGCGCCTGCTTCCCAAATAAAGGCATCCCGTCTGCCAGTGGCTGTCCCAGCGGTGATGTTCGCAGTAGTTTTATAAACATCACCTTGGTTCAGCGTTCCGGCAATTTGTCCGAAGTCATTGATCGAAGCGCCATTGACGCTGCGCAACTTCGTGGGATCGGTGACGAGGGAATCGATTTCGGTTGCAACATACTTATAAAGTGTGCCCCGATCGACGATCGCCTGTGAGCCACCTTTTGCATCAACCAAGGTTGCCAGCAAGTCTCTCCCTGCCATCACCAAGGTGTTATTGCCTTGATTGACAAACTTCAGCGCCTTGCCTGCTAAGCTTTCACCCAGACGGAGCTTATCAGATTGCAGATCAAATCCAATGACCGTGACAGAACCATTTCCGCCTTCAAGAATGAGCTTATCGACACCGCTTCCAAGGAAAACCGTGTCGTTTCCAGTGCCTGCATTGATCAGATTTTTGCCATTGCCTGCATAGATGGTGTCATTCCCTGCACCTGTGAAAATCCGATCGTTCCCTGCACCAGCAAAGACGAGATCGTTGCCCTTACCCGACAAAATAACGTTGTCACCTTCACCCGCAAAAATAGTATTTCTACCATCTCCAGCATCAATGAAGTCTCCAGCCGCTCCGGTGTAGATCAGGTCATTGCCTCGACCTGTGGTGACGAGATTAACGCCTTCGCCAGCATAGACCGTATTTCGTCCATCTCCAGCGTTGATTACATCCCGCCCTGATCCGCCGTAAATCGTATCGTTGCCATTTCCGGTGAATGCTGCATTGTTGCCATCACCCAAGAAAACATTGTTGTTGCCACTTGCTAGATTGATCGTGTCGTTGCCGCTTCCAAATGAGAAGGATGTCGCAACTGGCGTTGTCAAAGGTGTAACGTTCAATCCCCGAGCATTAAGGCTCGTAGAGAATACACCTGCGCCGTTATTAGTCGAACTATAGTTATCAGCCATGACGATTTAAAGAATCCTGAAGATTGAGAAAATAATTAAAAATCCTTAATGGCACCCGCATCAATAGCCTAGAAATACACTGTGCAATACCAAGACATTTGAGATCGGGAATCAACTGAGTAGCTTCTTCGTTTCTTCCAACAAATAAACAGTATGTTTTTTGCCATCGCTAAAGACGTATCAACGGATACAAAATAGATGATTCTTAATCTCAATAAAGTGGCATGTAGAAATTCTGTAATTTTGTGTCTTTTCCTAGATGATGTGTATTGCGATGACGAATTCTATATTTTCTAAGGCTTCCACATTCTCTGTAAATCTCGAATCTAGGGTGTTTTAGGCACTTGCATGGCGATCGATTTTCTAGTTGAGACTTAGACTCAAAAAGTTTCCATAACAGCGAAGATCTATTTACTGAGAGTTGATTTCAATTATGTTTAAGGTCAATATTTTGCAATAAGTAATGTAAACTGCCATGGTCCAGGCATTTTTATCGCTTTCTTTGATATTCATTTTCATTAAGCTCTGTGCTAAGCTTTCGAGGGTAAACATCTTGACTAAGTTTTTTGCCAATTTTTTTTGTCAAAATTGGGTCGCACAAGCTAGTCGTTACAAATTTACACAAGTGAAAAGATTATGAGCCAAGGTAAGCTGAAAATGTGGGTAGGCGTCGGATCCTACCTGATGTCTGGTATCG
>JANMIS010000214.1:0-2261 GCA_031375925.1 Synechococcales cyanobacterium OTE_70_concoct_197_sub | reverse complement strand
GTAGTTGGACGAGCCATCCCACCCGCTGCAGATGGGCAACCTTACGAAAAATAACCCGCCTCTTTTCCTACACTTTGATATGCTCTGGTGCAAGCCTAAAAATTGATAAATCAAAACAGGAGTTTCCCCAACTCCTGTTTTGATTTAAACAGGAAATGCGGGGGATTTAACCATTAATGCCCTTGACTCAGTTTTAATTAATGGGGTTAGCCTCTTGCCCAACTTCTCTAATAGTTCTTTGACGAGTGCTACTTATAGAGGAAATGCAGGTACGATCACCATCAATACTCCCAGACTGATCGTGAGTGAAGGGGGAACCATCAGCACTTCAACAGGCGGCAATGGTAATGGGGGCAGCGTTGTTGTGAATGCTTCTGAAGCCGTTGAAATTTATGGGAGTTCTTCAACCCCAATCGGTTTAGAGCGCAGCAAAATTACCTCTGGAGCAGAACCTCCTACGACTCTTCTTAGAAGGTTACTAAGATTACCAGCACAACCGAGTGGCAACTCCGGGAATGTTACGATTAATACTAATACATTAAGAATCAGTAGTGGTGGCTCGGTCAGTATTCAAAACGAAGGGACTGGCAATGCTGGAACACTTATTCTGAATGCCAATCTGATCGCTTTAAGTGATCAAGGAAGAATTACTGCTTCAACGAAATTTGGAGAAGGCGGTAATATCAATTTGCGCTCAGAAAGTTTGCGATTACGTCAAGGAAGTACTATTACTGCAATTGCAGGTAACAACGGGAATGGCGGCAATATTAACATCAAAGCTCCAACCATTTTAGGGTTGGAAGACAGTGATATAGTTGCAAACGCGTTTCAAGGTCGGGGAGGAAATATTCAGGTCCTCACCCAAGGTATTTTTGGATTGAAATATCGCGATCGGCTCACTGCTGAAAATGACATCACCGCGAGTTCCGAATTTGGCATCAACGGTAACGTTCAAGTAAATACGATCGGCATCAATCCCGCGAATTCATTAAACGAACTTCCTGTCGATGTCGCAGATTCCAGTCGTCAAATTGCCGATCGCTGTGGCGCAGCCAAAACCAGTTCCTTCATCGCCACTGGACGCGGTGGTATTCCTCAAAACCCAAGTAAAAAGAAAGGCTCCGATCGTCCCTGGAATGATTTGCGAACCATCGGCATCGATCGATCGGCTATCACTGCGGCAATAACCCCGATCGTCCAAGCCCCAATTGTTGAAGCTTCCGCGTTGAGAAACAATCCCGATGGTTCGATCGACTGATTGCACCGAGGCCGAGTTCGATCGCGTCTGAAGCCACTTGCGCCATCCGATCGTAAACGAGAGCTTTATTCACGTTAAACTGAGGTGATTACCGTAAACTCATTTGATTAATCATGCTTCAAATCTTACGTGCAGGCGATCTCACCCTCCATCAAGTGAAGGCTCAGTTTGGCTTAAGAGAAGTGACTAAACCGTCATTTTTCTGGGAATGGCAAGAAAACTTGGGGGATCTGAGTGCAGAGGAGATGAAATCGCTCGATCAATTGAAGACCAATTTTCTATACCTCCTTGAGTTTCCCATGAGTGAGGAAGCTGTCAAGTTGGTCATCTTGTCACCCTTACTCTCAAAAGCCAACTTCTTTGAGCCGCCCTTTCACCTGAAAACTGAGGCTTCGGTTCAGATTGAACTCAAGAACGACGATCGCTCAAACGAGGATTATTCCGAGCCTCAAATCGTGCGAGGACGAATCGATGTTTTGTTACTTCGGGATGATTTTTGGGTGTTGGTTGTGGAAGCAAAAGAGAAAGGGTTTTCGTTGGAAAATGCGATCGCTCAAGCACTCACTTACATGATGACATCGCCCAATCCCGATCGCCCAGTTTATGGGTTTGCCACGAATGGGAGTGAGTTTATTTTTCTAAAAACTATCCAGAACCCCACCCCACAATATGCCTTGTCAGACCTCTTTACGCTTCGCCGTCAATCCAACGACCTTTACACCGTGCTAAAAATCTTGAAGGCGATCGAACAGATTAGATAAACCGTCAACTACTGGACCTCGCCGTCGCGCCCAAACAACTGCGCAGGCGCGGGGGTGAAGGGCAAATCGTCATTAATCGCATCCACTTCCCGTTGCTCCATAATATTAATCCGATCGATATTGGTTCGTAGTAGATGGGCCATTTGGGGATCATAAAAGCGATGAACTGAATAGTTGACCATTGCGGGAAATCCTCTCCGTTTTTTATGTCTACCGCCTGCACCCGGATCGAAAATCTTAAT
>JANMIS010000192.1:0-1329 GCA_031375925.1 Synechococcales cyanobacterium OTE_70_concoct_197_sub | reverse complement strand
CCGTAGCACTTTGGGATTCCTGGGACTCCCTCAAGTCGATTGAGGAAATAGGTTTCACGTTGACCCAGCCAACGGCCAAGCCATCTCATGGGGAGGAACAAAAAGGGAGCTTCCCTATTGAACTTGCATACAACAATGCTTTCGCCGTCAGAATACGTTGCTGTTGCGGCCCAAGAGTCGTGTTTGAAGATTTCGAGTTGCTGATAAACCATGCCGTCAATGGAAACCACTAGCGGTGGTTCATTTTGGCCAAGCGCGCGAAGGTAGGGGGGACGTTTCTTTCCCCTTGTGAACCTGTGATTTGATGTTTCTTGGAGTTCTTCGAATGCCATGGAATCCTATCCAATGTTCCCCGAGAGATCGGGCCAAAGATGTGGATAGGGAAAAATTCATTTTATGGCAATACCGATTGTCGATAATTCGGATATGAGTCATCAACGCAAGCGAGTGGTTTCGGCGTCGCTGGCTCGTCTCTTACTTGAATTTGTCGTGGCAAGACTTGCAGTCGGAGGTCTTCTTCAATTCTTCGATTGCCCCTTCACGGCCAACAACTACCTTGGCGGCGCTTAGCGTCGCAGCGCCCGCTTGCATTTTCCACTCGTCCTTGTCACCCTTCTTTGGCTCACCTTCGAACATGTCGATATAGAGATCGAGGAGCTGTTTCTTTTCCTCTTCTTTGGCGGTACCCGCAAGCACCGTTTTTAAAAGGCCGTCTTTGTGTGCAATTTTCATTACTTCCTTAACAGTCTTGGCGGCAAGAACTTTATTGACCGCCAATGCGCCACTGCCGAGTACTACTGTTGCAATCAATGATCCAACCAAAAGCCTAACACGCATCGCAAATACTCCTGAAAAACGAAACGAAAGCAAAACTGATTTCTAAGAAACAGATAGAAAGTGTATGGGATGGCGCGCACACCACGCAAGCAGCCTAGAACGCGTCAAATCGAATTCCAACTCGGAAATATGTCACTAAACTCATTTGGTTGGCGGTGAACCCTAAAATGCGGGGCCAGCTTGCTGGATTTTGCGGCATTTTCGTTCAGACTCCTGTTTTTGAAAGGACTCACAATGTCACAAGCATCCCATTCTCCGGTTCATTGCATTCCGTATTGCCTATTGATGGTGTTTGCTCCGTTGGCCTCAATCTCGCAGTCGTTGGGCGATGAATTGCCGCGAAGAATCCTGCTTGGAACCCAAGTCCAACCGGTCTCAGAGGAGGTCAAGCAGCGGCTGAAACTCCGAAGTGCGCGTGGCGTCGAAGTGGTTGCGGTAGTTCCTGACACTACAGCAAGCCAGGCTGGAATTCAGAAGGGGGACGTGATCTTG
>JANMIS010000164.1:0-3303 GCA_031375925.1 Synechococcales cyanobacterium OTE_70_concoct_197_sub | reverse complement strand
TCTCTGGAGCCTGCAGAAATGGCGCAACTGGTCGTCGAAACCGAACGCGCTTGGCAGTCGTTGGGGCGTGTAAGCTACGGCCCTACCGATGCGGAGAAGAAATCACTCCAATATCGCCGCTCTCTATATATTGTTCAGAGTCTAAAGGCGGGCGACGTCCTAACAGCCGACAATGTTCGTTCCATTCGGCCAGGGTTAGGACTTCCGCCGAAGCATCTCGAGCACGTATTGGGCAGGGCCATAAAACAAGACGTGGCGCGTGGAACTCCGCTCGCATGGCACCTACTTTGAGTAGCTTTCCGATATTTGCATTGGGAGTTCCGAAGAAGTTAGTTCCCAAATACCGTGAGTGCTCTTATCTTCCCTCGCTTCGCGCATACGCGCGTCGGAAGTGAGCGCGCCGTCAGGCGGGTCCTACGGCCCGGTACTTTGAGCATGCCTCGAAAGAAACAGCGGTGAAGCGATTCCTAGTCACTACAGCGGATGAGCGAACCTGGAGAGTCGACCGTCCGACGTTGTTCCTTGGGGAATGGTGTCGTCTTTACGAACGTAAGCACTTGTGGGGCCAAATGGATGCGATCGTGGCGAGTCCATTCGGATTGGGCTCTGATAAAAAGCATAAGAATCGGGAGTTCGTCCAACAATTGACCAGCCAGCTGCTGGTGGAATTGACCGACTCGCTGAATCTACTCCATGGGACGCGGCATGATTCCAGATATTGGCAGATTGTTGTGGGTCATTGGCTACGCAGGTATGTGGGTGTTCTTTTTAATAGATATCACGCTTTAGAGACAGCATTGGCCGAAAACGAAATAGATGCCACGGTTGTCTTAAGTTCGCCCGATTCTCAGCTGGCTACAAATGATTCGATGGCTTTGGTTTGGTCGATCGCCGATCCATTTTGGAACCATGTCCTCTATTCAAAGATACTCAGATTCATAGGCTTTGAACGATTGGAATTCGTATCAGAACCCTCTTCTGGAGAGAGGCCTGAGGAGCCGCCGGGAATGCCGGTAGCCCTGACCCAGAGGATGCGGCGACGCTTGCAGTCTGTTGTGTTGGCACTGCTCCAAACGCTTTCGAGGAAGACTGATGCGTTCATTGTCAATAGTTATCTCCCACTATTCGAAGAACTATGTTTGCAAATCAGTCTAGGGCAGGTGCCTCAAGTATGGCGAAGCCCGCAACCCGCACAAGCTTGTTTCGACGGCAGCTTCAGGCTTGGCTGGGTTATTGATGAATCTAAGCATGATGGCTTTGAGCTATTTGTCCGTTTGCAGCTAAGAGAAATGATGCCAGTTTGCTATTTGGAGGGGTACGGGGCACTACTCGATCAGATAAACAAACTGCCCTGGCCGACAGAGCCCAGATTCATATTTACTTCAAACAATTTTGAATTTGACGAAGTTTGCAAGCTTTGGATAGGGGCAATGGTTGAAAAGGGTGTGCCATACATCACAGGGCAGCACGGTAACAATTATGGGACCTACGCCGGTCTGCAGGACTTGCCAGAGCTGGTAACCTGCGATAGATTTCTTACATGGGGGTGGATGGATAACAACCTCAAGAACGTGCCTGCGTTTGCCTTTACCATTTCAGGGCGAGCACCCAGGCCCAAGCCAAGCAAGAGTCGGCAAAGGTTACTGCTAGTTGAGCATGTGGTACCCCCGCGCCAAGAACCCGAGGACACTTATTTCTTGTTTGACGAGTACCAGCAAGACCAATTCAAGTTCGTCGAAGCATTGCCAGAACGCATTCAGGAGTCCGTAACGGTTCGCTTAGCCAAGGGACATGAGCGTTTCTCGTGGAATGATCAACGAAGATGGCGAGATCGGAGTACAAAAGCCCATATCGACCTAGGGGATGTGAGCTTTGAAAAGCTCACCGCTGAGAGTCGCTTGATTGCCTACTCTTATGACTCAACCGGATTGCTTGAATCGCTGGCATTGAATATACCGACGATCTGCTTTTGGCGAGAAGGGTTTGACCATCTACTGCCAGAAGCGCGAACCTACTATGATTTGCTTCGAAAGGTCGGCATCTTTATGGAGACGCCAGAGCAGGCGGCCAAGATGGTGGCGGAGCACTGGGACAATATTGAAAAATGGTGGGGCGATCATGAGCGGCAAAGCGCGCGAAAGTCATTCTGCAACCAATATGCGCGAACCGTAAAGAATCCGATAGCAACACTCAAGCGATTACTGACCGGAGAAGGCCCGTTGACTGCGATGTCTTCCCGATCTGATTAATGGTTCACATTCGAAAAGCATGCAAACCTCAGCTATTTTCGTAAGGCGATACGCGCGGGGACTGGCGTTATTCGCAGCCATCTTTTTCTCGGCGATGCTCACCGCCTTTTTCTTGAAGCTGGGAACTGCCACCTCTGATTACTCGGCGGGTGGTGTTTCGGCGACGGTTCAGTTTTTTCATAACTTCCTAAATGGGCACCCCTTTCAGACCAGCCTGTACGCCATAGATGAGTCGATCGGTTTTCGCAACCCATACGCATTCCTGAATACCTATGCCATCCATGTCAATTTGACTCCGTTCCTCTTCGCGCCAATTTGGAACCTGTGGCCTAACCTTTCCTGGCTCAATGGCCTGGTATTCCTCGTCATTTATGTTGGCATGGCGATATTTGCGTGGAAGACTCTCCAATTTTTATCCCCGAATTCGTACAAGTTCAAAACCTTCGTCGCCATGGGGCTTGTGCTTTCGAGCGGGTTCCTTTTCACATTTCAGCAAAACGCGCAGTTTCTCCTGTTTAGCGGCCCGTTCATGTGGGCCGCTTATTACGCTTTGTTGACTCGGCAGAAAGCGCTGTTTGCCGTGTCCATGATTCTGCTGTGCCTCATTTCTGAAGATGCAGCGATGGTCGCTGTGACCTTTTCGATCTATATACTTTTATTCGAGCGAGACGCTAGAAGCTTCGGCTACTGGGCTGGAGCAATTGCGTTTAGTTATCTCGCCGTGGTGATGCTGATCATTCAACCCGCCGCTCGCGCCGCGTTGGTAGTGACTAGTTCCACCACCGCGTTGGTGGTGATAAAACAGATTCTGGATTTCAAATTCGACTTGAGTGCGCAGGTAATCGGTTTGGCTCCAGCCTTGTTTTTTGTTCCCGCTTTTGTGATTGTTGGATTGCTGTTTGGCGAGCCAAACGTCTCTTGGCTCAAGGTGGCGGGCCTTGCGCTAATCGCGCCTTTTCCGCACTGGGGGCAAAGTGTTGTGGTGGGTGCGACCCATCACCTGATGCCTGTGGTGGCATTCATGTTTGCGGCATTCATTTTTGTGCTGGGCAGG
>JANMIS010000658.1:0-6087 GCA_031375925.1 Synechococcales cyanobacterium OTE_70_concoct_197_sub | reverse complement strand
AACAGAAGACGTACAGATCGCCAAGGAAACCATGGAGCAGTACGGCTTTGAGGTGGTGTTGGGGAAACATTTGCGCGATCAATACGGCTATCTAGCGGGGCAAGATCGCGATCGGGCAGCGGATGTCAATGACATGTTTGGCCGATCGGACATCAAAGGCATCGTCACCTTTTCCGGCGGCTACGGCTGCTGTCGGATCCTGCCTTACCTGGACTACGACCTAATTGCACGCAACCCCAAAGTCTTAATTGGCCATAGCGACATCACCAGTTTGCTCATTGCCATTTATGAAAAAACCGGACTCATCACCTTTCACGGCCCTTCGGGACTCACCCGCGTCGGCGACTACGCCATGCGCCACATCCGCCGCACCCTCATGAGCCGCGAGATTCCCGGCATCACCGCCCAAGCCGAAAAAACCGAAGGCGTTGAACGCGATCATCGACCCGTCACCCTCAACCCCGGCACAGCCACAGGAGCCTTAATCGGCGGCAATCTCACACTGGTCACGAATCTCTTGGGTACACCCTACGAACCCAACACCAAAGGCAAAATTCTATTTCTCGAAGAAGTTGGTGAAGAACCCTACCGTATCGATCGCATGTTGACCCAGCTTTTGCTTGCGGGCAAACTCCAAGACGCAGCGGGCATTGCCTTTGGTCACTTCACCGATTGTTATCCCAAAGAACATCTCCCTACTTTTACCCAAACCCTAAGTTTAGAAACCGTATTGCGCGATCGAACCCAAGGCTTAAACAAACCGATTTTGTACAATCTAATGTTTGGTCATCTTCGCGAAAATGCCGTGATTCCCGTGGGGACGATCGCCACCCTCAACGCCACCCGTAAGACCCTAAAACTCGAAGAATCCGCCGTCACCTAAACCCAAATCTGTTAGGATCAACACACCCAATGCAATGAGTTTGTAGGGCAACTATGTTAGACGAGTTAGACGAAAACATTCTACTCTCTCTCCCCACAGAAGAAGATTTACCAGATAGCGACGGAATGCCCGTGGATAGTGAATTGCAACTACTTGCCCCCATGCTGTTGAGGGGTATTTTGTCTTATATTTGGGGCGATCGGTTAGATTGGTTTTTCGGTGTGAATTTGGGTGTTTATGCCTTCGTCAATCAGCCTGCCATTGTCCCGGATGCCTTTCTGAGTTTGGGAGTCGATCGGGTTCGTCCAAATGACAAGCTCCGTCTTAGCTATTTGGTTTACCGGGAAAACGTGATGCCCCAATGGGTTCTCGAAGTGGTCTCGAAGAAACCGGGCCATGAATATGACGAAAAATTCCGTCAGTATGCAGAAATGGGAGTTTTGTATTACACCATCTACAACCCATCTCATTATCGGCGCGATCGGCACGAGGCTTTTGAAGTGTATCGTCTAGAAAACGGGGCGTATGTTCGCCAATTGGGCAATCCCGTTTGGATGCCAGAATTGGGTTTGGGCATTGGTCACGAAGAAGGAACCCAAGAACGACATAGACGGGATTGGCTGTACTGGTATGACGAAAATGGCGATCGGTATCCGGTTCCAGAGAATACTCTCAAAGAAGAGAAACTGTTGCGCGAACGGGAACAGTTAATGCGAATTCAGGCAGAGGAGCGACTGGCTGAAGAAATTCGATCGCGCCTGCTAGCTGAACAACAACGTCAGCAAATCACTCTACAGCTCGAAGAAGAGCAGAATCGTTTGCTAGAAATAGCAGAACAACTGGAACAGGAACGTCTCCGATCGCAACAAACCCTACAGCAAGAACGAGAAACGATCGCACACAACCTCCTACGACAAGGGATTCCGGTCGAAGTGATTGTCCAAGCCACAGGACTCACCCTAGTCCAAGTTCAGGTTGTTCAAGCGAGGAACTAGCTATCTTGGCCAGGTTTTGCGAATGACCCAGTAGCTGGCGGACAAGGCCAACATGGAGAGGGCCAATGCAACTAACTCCTCTGACGAAATCTTTTCGAAATCTAAGATAATGATTTTACGCGCGATCGCAATCATCGCCGTCACAATCACTAATTCAACTTGGATCACGTTTTTTTGAAGATACCCACCAATATTCTCCAACAATTCCAGTGCGATCAATACATTCAAAAATAATCCAAACAAATTGAACAACGTCTTACCCAAAACGCTCACCCGCAGGGTGATGATTTCTTGAATCAGCACGCGGCTCAGGTCAAGCAGTGCAATAAAAATCACCATAACCAAGGCGATCGACAGAATCTTAGCGGCAATGTTCTCCACTCGCTTCAAGCCATGGTGCCAGCTTTGATCCGACATCAATTGACGCACATTAAACCTAAAATTTCTCATCCAGATTCCCTATCAAAATCACCGTTTCAATTTAGCCTGAATCCGTTCCCCAAACATCTGCACTTCAGGAATTCGCAATTGCGATGCGATCGTCCCAAAAACCAACAGCCCCGCCCCACCCGCTACACAAAGCTCCACCACTAACGGCACAAATCCCGTCGTCCCTAACAAACCTTGAATCCAAGTCAGCACCGCATAACTTGCACCTCCCGCAATGATGCTAGCGATCGTCAAACCCACGATCGAAACGCCCCACGATTGCCAAGGTAAACCATTGAGTTTACGATCGAGATAATAGCTTAGGGCGATCAGTGATAGCACGTTTACACTCACCGTTGCAAAGACTAAACCCTGAACTCCCAACGGCAACAGAAGATAATCAAATAACGCATTCAAGCCAATATTGACAATGCTAATTTTAAATGGAGTGTCGCTATCACCCAATGCGTAAAACACTCGAACCATTACATCCCGCCCCAAATACACAAACATTCCGAACGCATAAGCGATTAACACTGTTGCCACTAACGTCGAAGATTCAGGGCTGAAAGCATAACGTTCATAGACGATTTGAACGATCGGTTTTGACAACGTAATCATCAACGCGCCCAAAGGCAGCATTGCTGTGGCGGTAATGAGCAATCCCTGCCGAATTCGCTGTTTTAATTCATCCCAATTCTGAGGATCCGCGAGTTTTGAAAAGATGGGTAAGAACGGCACCAAGATCATGCTCGACAAAATTCCTAAAGGCGTCTGCACCAAGAGATTGGCATAATCTAAGGCTGAAACCGCAGCGCTCGGATTGGGCAAATAAGATGTAAATTGCATGTCGGTATAAACATTGATCTGCAACATGCCAGATGCAAAAAGTGCCGGACCCATGAGCCGCATCACTTGTTTGACATCGGGATTTTTTAAGTCCATGCGAAACTTAAATCCGCCCATACCCTGCTGTTGCTGCGCGATCGCCTGCGCCCCCCACTGCAACACCGTTCCGGCTACAAAGGCTCCTGCTAACACCATGCCAGCCAATGGCCCATTCGTAGCACTCGTCAACGAGTTTCCCAACACAACCCACAAACCCACCACCGAGCCAATCATCGCCACACTCGACAGCAGCGGACTCACCGACGGCAACCAATACACATCCGCCGCATTCAACGCCCCAAAACCAATCCCAATCATCCCCGCAAACCAAGCCGTGGGAGCCATAATTCGCAACTGCTCGATCGCCATCTCCCGCACTGCGGGTTCCGTATTGGTCAAGCCCGACGCCATCAAGGTAATCAACTGCGGCGCAAAGACCACCATAATCACCGTCACGCCGAGCATCACCAATCCCACCAAACTGGAAATGGACTGAACGATCGCCGCTGATTCTCTATTGTCTTTTTTAGCTAAAACGCTCACCAGTGAACTGTGAAACGGCCCATTGATCCCACCCAAAAGGATCAAAAACAAACTCGGAATAATGCTGGCATACTGATAGGCTCCATAGGGCGCACTCGTCCCAAATGCCGCCGCCAAAATGACCTGTCGTGCTAAACCAAAGACTTTGCTGATCAAGGTCGCAAGCGCCACGATCGACGCAATACTAACCAGCGATCGTTGCTTAGGCGTTTCTGGGGGAGTTTCTTCGGTCACAGTGAACGGGGGGATAACGCAGAACAGTGTCTATTTAATCACTGTTTGCGGTTTGCCTGCGCCTCAATCTGCCGAACCACCGTCAGCGCCGAGTAGCTAACCCCCGCCGTCCCTTCCCCAGGATGGGTCGAGTCACCCACTAACCACAGATTCTCCACAGGAGTTCGCGTCGCAAACCCAAACGGCCCAAAGGTCGAAACCCGCATTCCCACCCCGCCCACATACCCTTTCTCCCGAGCCGTATAGCGTAAAAACGTGAGTGGCGTTCCTGCTTCCTGATGCACGATCGCCTCATCCAAGTCAAAATAAGTGGCCAATCGAGCGATCGCCTCTTCTGTCCAGTCCTGTTTTTTAGCTTTGTAGCCTTCAGGATCATCTTTGAGCGCCCACCAAGGCTCCGCATTCACAAAGGAGGAGGCCACGATCGTCGCCATCCCCTCGGGCGCACGGCCATCACCCGGCTTGCTCACCGACACAAACAGCGAATTATTCTCTCCCACAGGACCATCCGCATCGTACAAAAACTGAAGATGGGGCGGGCATTCCTTCGGGATCGCACTTTGCCGCACCCCGAGATACACGACAAACGCACCGGATGGAGGTTTCAAACTCTCAACGCGCTTGTCGTAGCCCCTAGGCGCATCATCTCCCAGCAACCGCACCAAGTCGTGCACGGTCACATTTGCCACAATATGGTCTGCACTGTGTTGAATCGCATCTTTCTTCGGACCCCGCACCGTCACGGAAGTGGCTTTCCCGTTCGTCAAATGAATGGCTTCCACTGTGTGCCGCAGGTAAATTTCGCCGCCATCTCGCTCGATCGCACTCACCAACCGATCGCTCAACACCTGCATACTCCCCTCTAAATGCCACAGCCCAAACGGCAACTGAGACATCGCCATGGCCGTCGCCGCATACAGCAACGCAGTCTCATCAGTTAAAACCTGGGAATACAGCTTAAGCTGCATATCTAGAAAGGTTTTCAAGCGCCGATCGTTCTCCAGACCAAACCACCGCAACGCATCACCCACCGTCGAAAACGTAAACGGCGCAGTAATCAGAGTTTTGGGTCGCATCGCCCCCACCAACTGCGTCAAATCCCAAACATTTCGAGGCGGCAACACGGGATCCCGCGACTGAAACTCCCAACTCGGTTCAAACAAAGTTGTCAATAAATTCCAAAACCCCTCACTCCCCGGAAACTGTCGCTGCCGCTCAGCCTTCCAACGATCGGGATCGCGCCACACGTTAATGGGTTCTGTCTCCCCCGGCAACACAACCGCACAGGCGGGATCGCAAGGTGTCGCCGCCGGAAGCTCTAGCTCTAATTCTTCAAAAATGCGATGGTGAATCCCCCCCGGCTCTAGCCCAGCTACCTGCGTCGCCCCCACGTCGAAGGTAAAGCCCTTTCTCCCAAACGTAGAAGCACAGCCACCAGGAACGATCGCCTGGTCATACACCGTCACACTATACCCTCGCTTTGCCAGTAGCGCCGCCGCCGTCAATCCACCGATCCCCGCCCCAATGACAATTGCCTTCCGTCGATCCGTAGAAACCATAGGGCGTTACATTTCTTAATGCTTTGTTAGTTCTGATTGTAGCGAGACGGGGCACAATATCCAAACTTCTTCGCCAAAGTTATTCCCTGCATCAAATATATTGAGTTAAGCTAGCTAAAAAGCGGGTCTCAGTCTTAAGTTCTCACTCAATTCCTATCCGGCGTTCATACTGCTACCACTATTACAAACCTAGATCAAACATTTTTTCTGAGGCTCTATGATTAATCGCGCCTTCAAGCGGAAAGCCTTGGCTTACATTACCCAAGGCGATCGTCTTCTGGTTTTCCGTCAGCCGGACTATCCCACTTGGGGTGTTCAGGTTCCGGGTGGCAGTATTGAACCCGGTGAGGACCATGCCCTGGCGGTTTTGCGGGAGGTTTTTGAGGAGACGGGGTTGCGAGATGTGGAAATTGTGTCTTACCTGGGGAGTCTATTCACCGCTCGACCCGAACACATGCGAGAACTCCATTGCTATCACTTAGCGGTGACATCTGTGATCGATGAGCAATGGCGACATTATGAAATGCACTCTACCAGCCGTGTCGGACCGATCGCC
>JANMIS010000653.1:0-10748 GCA_031375925.1 Synechococcales cyanobacterium OTE_70_concoct_197_sub | reverse complement strand
AAGCGTGGTTAAGTTCGGCTTTAATCGTTCCAAGTCACCCGATCCCGATTCTCCCGACGAATCGCACAAGTCTAGGCGTCGATCGCGCCGATCGCGGCGTCCCACATCCGAAAAATTAAGCAATGCCCAAGCATCTGTCTCAGAGACCTGGCGACAAGTAGAAGATCGCCTGCCTCGACCGTTTAAAAAGACTCGAAATCAGATTGCCTTCGCGATTTTATTGCTTGGCGCAGGTGGACTGGGCTATGGCTACTGGAAAATTGAAAGCGAACTCCCTGACATCAGCACGTTGCAAGCCTTTGTCCGTCCCGGCACCCTCACCGTCAAAGCCATGGACGGCAGCGCTATCTTACAAAGTGGCCCCGCAACCCGCGACAAGCTTCCCCTAGATAAATTACCAAAAAAAGTGATCAATGCCTTCATCGCCGCAGAAGACAGACGCTTTTATCAACATAATGGGGTGGACTTCTGGGGGTTGGGGCGGGCGATCGGACGAAATCTCTCCCAAGGTGAAATGGTCGAAGGCGGTAGCACCTTAACGCAGCAACTCGCTCGCATGGTCTTCTTGAACCAAGACCGTAGCCTGATTCGGAAAATTCGGGAAGCTATGCTGGCACAGAAGCTTTCCCGCGAAGTCAGCAAAGAGCAGATCCTAGAGAAATATCTCAACATGGTCTACCTCGGCTCTGAAGCTTACGGGGTCGGTGATGCTGCTTGGGTTTACTTCAGCAAGCCCGTAGGTGACTTGACCTTGAGTGAAGCCGCGTTGATTGCAGGATTGCCCCCGGCCCCGAGCGATTACTCACCGATCGTCAACCTCGAAGTGGCAAAAGTACGGCGAAACATCGTTCTCGAACGCATGGAAGAGCAAGGGTTTATTACGCCCGGTGAAGCGAGTAAAGCCCGATCGGAAGGCGTCAACCTCAAACCCGAAACTCCGAAACATCTCTACAGTTCCAGCCCTTACTTCACCTCCTATGTCGAACAGGAGCTATCTAAATACGTTTCCAAAGACATTCTGGAATACGGCGGCCTAACGGTCGAAACCACGCTCAATCCCGAATGGCAAAAGTCTGCTGAAGAAGCTGTTCAAGATGCAATCAAGCTCGATGGTCCTGGTCAAGGATTTGAACAGGCGGCCTTGGTGGCGATCGACCCTCGCAGTGGTGAAATCCGCGCCCTCGTTGGCGGCAGTGACTATTATAAAGGCAGTCAATTCAACCGAGCGACCCAAGCTCAGCGCCAACCTGGATCCACCTTCAAAGCCTTTGTCTACGGCGCGGGCATTGCAGCGGGATTTTCGCCCTATCGCAGCTATGAAGATCGGCCCTACGTTGTCGATGGCTACGAACCGAAAAACTATGGCGGAAAATACTCAGGCCGATCGCTGGATATGAAAGCAGCCCTGACCAAATCAGTTAATGTTGTTGCAGTCAAAATCCTTCTGGACGTGGGTTTTGAACCCGTGATCGAACTGGCAAAACAGGCTGGAATTGATTCTCCCATGAAGGATACTTATTCCTTGGCCTTGGGAGCCTACGAGGTAAATCTATTAGAACTCACTAGCGGCTATGGCATCTTTGCAGCTAAGGGCAAACACACCACGCCCCATGCCATTAGCCGGATTATCGATAACAAAGGTAAGGAGATTTTCAAAGCAAAATTTGAAGCGAAACAAGCCATGGACGAAGACTCCGCCGCCATTACTACCTGGATGATGGAAGGGGTTGTGAAAGATGGCACAGGCGCGCCCGCTGCGCTGCCCGATCGCGCCGTCGCAGGCAAGACGGGCACCTCCGAGAAAGCGAGAGATCTGTGGTTCATTGGCTACATTCCCCAGATGGTTGCAGGCGTATGGCTGGGTAATGATGACAGCGCCCCGACCGCAGGCAGCAGTGGAACCGCCGCCGCCGCTTGGGGCCAATTCATGAAAAAAGTCATCAAGGGAATGCCCGAAGAAAAATTTGCTGGATTGCCGAAGGATCTTGACGATCGTAAAGGCACCATCAAAGCCAAAAAAGTCACCCCAAATAGCTCCTACTCCAAAACCGTACCGACTACGCCCGAGAAAAGTGATTGGCGCGATCGGGCTGTGGAAGAGCCTCGTGAATCCCGTCGTAAAAACTGGACCCCAGAACCCGAAGCCCCCCGCAGTTCTGTCCGTGACTATGACCCTGCCCCACCCACCCAAGATATTCCCCCTCCCGAACGGGTTTACAAGCCAGAACCTGCGCCCCCTCGTGAACCCCTTCCGGTTCGAGAACCAGAACCCTACATTCCGCCCGCCCGTGAACCGGAACCTTTAGCACCAGAGCCGCCCCCCGCAGCCGCTCCCCCCGCACCAGAACCCCCCTTACCCAAGCCTAAGCCCTAGTTCTCTTCTAAGTTTGGGAGAGAACTAGGGCTGATCGCCCTAATCAAGCTCTGTCATTTTGCTTGATTGCATAGACCTTAAATCGTTCCATATCTGCTTGCAAGGCCCCTTCTACCACAGCGCTCAGCGACAGCCCCTCCATCAATTTTTGAATCACCATGGGGACCGAATAGGCCACGGTCAATTTCACAATGCTGCCGTCCGCGCCCCGATCGTAAAACCGAATTGCGCCTCGATTCGGCAAACCATCTACAGATTCCCATTGAATAATTTGGTTTTGGACCCGCTTGACGATGCGAGACTGCCAAGAAAATTCAAACCCGCCCGACGCTAGTTTCCACACCGACAGTTCTGGATCCTCAGGTTTGATGGTAACTGAATCAATCCACTTCATCCAATTTGGCATGAGTTCAATGGTTTCCCAGAGACTCCAAACCTGATCGATCGAACAGGGGACTTCCACTTGTACGCTATGTTCTAGCCAATCTTTCATGTCAACCTCTAGTCTCAGAAATCCAAAATCCCATGGATTTATTAGACTTCGCATTACATTTTCTATGGCAAATTGTAACGTTTTGCAGGTGTTAATATATCCGCAGTCTAGATTTTGCCTGTTCCCAATTCACTTTTGCGCTTAAATTCAGTTCTTTAGCCTCTGTCAATCATGCTGCGATCGTTTTCTCCATTATTAACCTTGCCGTTTCTTCTAATCACGACTGCCTGTGCGACGGTGCCACTACCGGGACGTGGCGGCGAGCAGCCTGCATTGCGTCCGGTTAAGCCCTTAATGGAAGGTCGAACCCCGATCGCTCCGCCCAAAGATAAAACGGACAGCGATCGGGTGAAGCTGGACACGCCTTCGAAAAACGGCAAGCCAGGGACCAAACCCACCGACAAAAAACAATCCCTTGCTACGATCAAAGCCAAGCTTCAGGAAGCTGAAGATAAGTCTCAAAGTGCCCGCAGCCTAGCCCAAAGTGCCCAAACCCCCGAAGACTGGCAACTCGTGGCTCAGCAATGGACCAAAGCGATCGATCTCCTCAAGCCCCTCGCCACCCAAAACAAGCCACTTGCTGCCCAAGTTCAACAAGCCCTCGCCGACGCCCGCAACGGCCTAAACCTTGCCCAAAAAGCTCAATCAGCGCCTAAGTCTACGAACAATGCACCGATCGAACTCGATCGAAGCAAATCCGGCAAATCCCAAGGCTTAATTTATGGTGATACTCCATCTCCCAGCCCTTCAGCGAGTCCTTCAGCTAAACCATCTGCCAGCCCATCCCCATCTCCGAAGAATTAGCGCTATACTACATAAAGATTCAACGCTTTAAGGACGATCAAGTTCTAAAGTAGTCGAATTTCATTGCGGGGCTGTACCGGTTTCGACAGGTTGGCGAACGTTATGCTGTGATACAGGTCGAGGGGGAGTCCACCCTCGTAAATCTAGGCTCAAAACAAATAGATGCAAACAACATCAAAACCTTCTCTCGTAAAGCCGCACCCGTTGCAGCCTAAACAACCTTTAATCTAGGTTCGAGAGCCTCTGATTCGACTCCGTTAACGATCGAGGAATAACCCCAACGGATGCTGTTAGTCTCGTTTATCGGGTTGGAGACTACTTTAAGATCAAATCCGGGAATCCTACCGACGGGATATAATGTCGGGTTCCCGCTTCGAGGACCAGAGAAGCTAAACCTGTGAATGAGCGGTATATTAATACCCAATTTGGACACGGGTTCGACTCCCGTCAGCTCCATTGCCTGAAAGCCCGCCCTGTGCGGGCTTTCGAGTTTCAGAAAAGCCTCAAAGATAAGTACTAAGCTTCAGTGAGAACCGTGGGTCTATGGAAACCTTAACGATCGGAAAACTTACTTTTGAGAGCTTCGGGGCATTTGTCGAGCTTGAAGAAAAACCAATGCAAGCCTATCCCTGGACCCAAGTAGAATCGATCGTCCTATCTGACAAAGAAAAACTCCAACTTAGGTTCATCAACGATCGCCTTCTCGAAGAACCTGCCCACCTGCTCAACGAAGCCACAATCTGGGGGCGAGCCATCTATCCGCTATTGCTCCTTGGCGAACAAGGCGAAATCCGTGCCCGTGCTGAAGTCCCGATCAGCGCCCAATATCCCCAATTTAAAATCAGCGGCATCGCAGACGGTGCCCTCGGCAAAACGATCGCCACCCGCGTCGTTGCACCCTTCCTAGTCCTCGTCGAAGCCAAGCGCGGCATCGAAGGCAGTGACCCTACCCTCCAGCTCTATGGCGAAATGCTCGCCGCCGCTCGACTCAATTGGCAGCTTCACACATCTCAGAACACACCCCAGCAAAGCGAACCCCAAATCATTTTTGGCTGCTATACCATTGCAGATACCTGGACTTTCCTGAGAGGCGAAGTCCAGGAAATCGATAGCGATCGACCTCACCTAAAAATTGAGTACTCGCAGGAATACGCCCAACGACACGATGACCTGACCATCCTAAAGTTGATTAAATCGATCGTCCAACAGCAGGTTTTGGTCTAGTGTCCCAGAAGTCTGCTGCCAATGATTGATCTAAAGCCGCTATATCTTTCTGAAAAAAGTCCAACTTGTCTGAGAGATACGTTAAGATTAGTTAACATCATAAAAACCTTGGGATCATCCCATCGCCCGCAACAAGGAGAAGCACCCAGTGAATAAACGGTGGAGAAATGCAGGACTATACGCGCTGTTAGCGATCGTGGTCATTGCTCTAGGAACCGCGTTCTTTGATCGCCAGCCCCCAGCAAAAGAAACCTGGAAATACAGCCAGTTTATCGAGGAAGTTAAGGCTAACCACGTTCAGAAGGTGGCAATCACGAACGATCGGACCCGTGCCGTCGTCCAACGTGAAAGTGGAGATAAGGTCCAAGTAAACCTTGTTCCGGGTGACATGAGCCTGATGAAGCTTCTAGAAGAAAAGAAGGTTGATATCTCGGTCTACTCCCAGGCTGAAGAAGGAAAGCTGCTTCAAGTTGTTAGTAGCCTAGCTTTCCCGGTTCTTCTACTCGTGGGCTTGTTCTTCCTGTTGCGTCGTGCCCAAAATGGCCCTGGCAACCAAGCGATGAACTTTGGTAAGTCCAAAGCCCGCGTCCAGATGGAACCCCAAACCCAAGTCACCTTCGGCGATGTCGCCGGAATCGACCAAGCGAAACTCGAACTCGCTGAAGTGGTGGACTTCTTGAAAAATGCAGACCGCTTTACCGCGATCGGCGCAAAAATCCCCAAGGGCTGTCTCCTCGTCGGCCCTCCCGGTACAGGTAAAACCCTTCTTGCCAAAGCCGTTGCAGGCGAAGCAGGCGTTCCTTTCTTCAGCATCTCGGGTTCTGAGTTTGTAGAAATGTTTGTTGGTGTGGGTGCATCCCGTGTCCGTGACCTGTTTGAACAAGCTAAAGCTAGCGCGCCTTGCATCGTCTTTATTGATGAAATCGATGCGGTGGGCCGTCAACGTGGCGCAGGCATGGGCGGCGGTAACGATGAACGGGAACAGACCCTAAACCAACTCCTCACCGAGATGGATGGCTTTGAAGGCAACACCGGAATCATCATCATCGCGGCAACAAACCGTCCTGATGTCTTGGATTCTGCTTTGCTTCGTCCCGGTCGTTTCGATCGTCAAGTGGTTGTCGATCGTCCCGACTACGCAGGCCGTTTGCAAATCCTCAACGTCCACGCCCGTGGCAAAACCCTCAGCAAGGATGTGGATCTCGATCGCATCGCTCGCCGGACTCCTGGTTTTACAGGCGCGGATCTGTCTAATCTGTTGAACGAGTCAGCAATCTTGGCTGCCCGTCGTAACTTGACCGAGATTTCCATGGATGAAGTGAACGACGCGATCGATCGTATCCTCGCAGGCCCAGAGAAAAAAGATCGGGTCATGGGCGAACGCCGCAAGGAACTTGTTGCTTACCATGAAGCAGGCCACGCGATCGTCGGCGCACTGATGCCCGACTATGACCCTGTTCAAAAAGTCAGCATCATCCCACGGGGTAATGCAGGTGGCTTAACTTGGTTCACCCCAAGCGAAGACCGCATGGATTCGGGTCTCTATTCCCGCTCCTACCTGCAAAACCAGATGGCTGTTGCTTTAGGCGGTCGTGTCGCAGAGGAAATGATCTACGGTGAAGAAGAAGTCACCACAGGCGCATCGAATGACTTGCAGCAAGTCGCCAACGTCGCCCGCCAAATGGTCACACGCTTCGGTATGAGCGATCGGCTTGGGCCTGTTGCCCTAGGTCGTTCTCAGGGAAATACATTCCTCGGACGAGACATCATGGCCGATCGGGACTTCTCTGAGAAGACTGCCGCGACCGTTGATGACGAAGTTCGCAACCTGGTGGACCAAGCCTACCGCCGATGCAAGCAAGTCCTCACTGAAAACCGCAACGTCCTTGATAAATTAGCGACCATGCTGATGGAACAAGAAACGGTTGACTCTGAAGAACTGCAAGATCTGTTGGCAACTAACGACGTCAAAATGGCTGGCATTGCTTAGAATCTTGGTTTAAATCTTCAATAAAAACCCCGCAGAAACCGTCAAGTTTTTGCGGGGTTTTTATTGCGATCGCTCACCCAAGTGGGAGTCACACAGGGTTTAAACGATGACCTTGGTGTAAAGATTTGTCGAAGTCTCCATGAAGTTTATTTTCCATCCATTTCTGACTTTATTAACTTTATGATATGCGTCGCCGTCTGATGTGACTCTGATTACAATCGTAGAAGATGCAACAGAATGCACTCGCCTTTAAGACACTCAGCCTCAACCGTTATTTAGATCTTGTGTCGGAGATGGGCATGACTTTTCGTAGAATTTTAGTCGGACTTAACCAATCATTTCAGGACTCTTTAGTGTTTCGCAGAGCTTTAGAACAAGCAAAGCCTCACGCAAGTGAACTTTTGATTGTCCATAGTTTAAAGCCCGATCGGGATATAGCGATTCCAGGAGGGCATCACAGTGCGGATGCCCTCGACATGTATGCAACATTGCAACGAGCGAAGCAACGCCGAGCCGAAAGTGAACGAAATCGATCGCAGCATACCCTGTCTCTCTACGTCGAACATGCTCAAGCAAAGGGCATTCCCGCCCAAATCGACTGTCGCATTGCCCAAGCGGAAGTTCGTATTTGTGAATTAGCGCAACATTGGCAGGCTGATCTCATTGTGCTGGGACATCGCGACCAGGGAGGCATACGCCAGATAGGATTTGAAAGTGTGACGCAGTACGTGATTCAGCGGGTGGGATGTTCGGTGTTAGTTGTGCATGGCGTAGAAGCGCGTCAAAGTATTCACGAATGGGATACCGTACCGGATCTTCGATCGCAAACTGATGCTGTCCTCGTCAAAGGTCGCGCTGAAAATAACCGCATGGCTGAAGCTGTAAAACCTGAACTGCAACTTACAACGGCCTCCGGCTACGCAACGGCCTCAACCTACCGTAGCGCCCAGAAAATGCCGCCCCACAACTTGAGTCAATACAAAACGGTTATGAGTCGTCCCGACAAAGGGAAGCGGTTTTAGCGCTAGTTCGTGCTGGGGTCGATCGCCACAATTACAACCGTAATATTGTCGCGCCCGCCCCGTTCTTTCGCCGAATTAACCAGCGCTGTCGCAGCCATATCACAGGCTCGAATGGTTTTAAGCTGGTTTGAAATGAGCGGGTCAGTTAATTCTTCCGTTAGCCCGTCACTACAGAGCATAAACCGATCGCCACCGCGACTCTCCAGCTTTTGAATCTCAATCTCAGTCCCTTCTGCGCGTCCTAGACATTGAGCTAACACATGACGCATTGGATGAACTCGGGCTTGATCCGGTGTCAAAGCACCTGCCTGCACGGCCCGAGCAATCCACGTATGGTCCTGAGTTAGCTGCTCCAGCTTCGCCCCGCGCAGGCGATACAATCTAGAATCACCCACATGGGCACACCAGACCTCATCCCGACGAAATAACATCGCCACAGCCGTCGTCCCCATATCTCGTCGTTCGGGATGGGCCTTTTGGTCTTGAAGAATCGCTTGATTTGCCTTCAAAAATGATTGCTCCAGCAGATCGCTACAACTATCGTCTGACTCCCAAAATCGCTCAAAATGACCGTACATCGCCTCAATGGCCAATCGGCTCGCTTCTTGCCCACCCGCATGGCCGCCCATGCCATCTGCCACCATGAAAAAGCGGCCCGCCGGGTCGATATGGTAAGTGTCTTGGTTGACCGATCGGACGAGTCCTGGGTCAGTCAGACCTGCATAAAAATGTTTCATAGACCACGAACCTGAATGGAGCAAGAAAACGAATGGTCTCCGTAGGGGAACCCGACTCGCGCCTAGGGAAGGCGATCAAGGCGGTCTGTTTTGACTAATTGACGGAAGAGGACGATTCCCGCAGATAGCGCTAACAGTGCAATCGCGAAAGCAGCCCAATAGAGCTGGTTCACGAGCAAAATAGTAGCAGACAATGTAAAAGTACAAACCAGCAACGTGTAGTTGATGCTGAGATTGACTCCGCTAAGCTTGCGAATCAATCGATCGGTTTCACTCGATCGGACCCGCACTTTGAGGTCACCTCGTTCTAGCTTATCTAGGGCATCTTCCAGCCGACGGGGTAACCCCAACGCTGAATTACTCACCTGAATGGCCTGACGGCTAAGCTCATCTAATAAGCTACCCGAATTGCCCGAAGGACTTTCATTGCTCATGAGTTGCATCGCAAAAGGCTTTGCGACCTCCATAAAGTTAAATTCAGGATCGAGTCCTCGACCCACCCCTTCAAGGGTGGAAAAAGCCCGCATCACAAAGGTAAACGTTGCCGGAAAACGGAACGGTTGGCCGTAAGCAATCTCATACAGGTCATCACTGATCGCCCCAATGGACTGTGCCTCGAAGGGTTTGTCCATGAAGTTATCTAGCATGTACTGCACCGATCGCCTGACTGCATCTAGATCCGAGGTCGGCACTAAGGCTCCTAAATCAATCAAAGACTGAACCACCCGATCGGCATCTTTTTGAGCAATTCCAAAGAACGTACCCATTAGTTTTTCGCGGGTAATGCTTTGAACTTGGCCCATCATACCGAAATCATAGAAAATCAGCTCACCTTTAGGACTCACCGCCAAATTCCCTGGATGAGGATCAGCGTGAAAAAAGCCTCCTTCCAAAATTTGTTGCAGATAGGCTTTGGCACTGAGCTTAGCAATGTGACTACGATCGAGACCCGCTGACTCTAAAGCTTCATAGTGGCTAATCTTAATTCCGGGAAGATATTCCAAGGTTAATGTACGAGGGGAAGCATAGCGCCAATAGACCCGTGGCACCTTCACCCAATCTGCATCTCGAAAGTTGCGACGAAACGTGTCAGCATTGCGCCCTTCATTGAGGTAGTCAATCTCTTCCCACAGAATCTTGCAGCATTCGTCATAAATGCCCATCCAGTCTCGACCTTGGCCCCAGTCGGGATGGCTTTGAAAATAGCGGGTGATGCCTTTAAGAATGTCTAGGTCGATTGTGAACAGCTTTTTTAAGCCCGGTCGCTGGACCTTCACAACCACCTCTTCGCCAGACTGCAACTGGGCACGATGCACTTGACCAAGACTTGCAGCGGCTAACGGCACCGGATCCAGGCTGCGATATAAAGTTGTGATGGATTTCCCGAGATCGGCTTCAACGATCGTTACCACCTGTTCATAGCTGAAGGCCGGAACGCGATCTTGCAGTTTTGACAGTTCTTCAACAAATTCAGTGGGAAAAAGGTCAGCCCTTGTCGAAAACAGTTGTCCGACTTTGATGAAAGTCGGGCCTAGCTCTAACAAAGTCTCTCGCACATTGACGGCAATTTCACGACGACGAGCGGCTTTGGTCTCGTCATTCATGCCACGGCGATAACTCCAAGCTTTATTAAAACGCCAACGTTCGAAGAGCAGCCGCAGCACAAAGCTCCAGATGTCCACGAATCGACGCTGGCGAGAATAACTGTCCCGATTCCAGCGGTAGGACCTGTCGGGAGTAGAGTGAACCATGGTTGCGGACGGGGCTTTAGGGGACTGAGTAAGACTAAGACGAGTAAGACGCGCTGCACTAGAGTCTGAGTTAGAGATCGTTGTTTCGATAGCGCTGAAGTTCGTTTCGGGTTTCGGCAATTTCGGCACGGAGGTCATCAATGGTGGATTGGAGGTCAGGGGAAGCAGAAGGGTTCTGGACAACACCTTGAGAATTGACGGAAGAGGTGGCTGCACGGGCATTGACCTCTTCAACAAAGGCGCGCATGGATTCACGCCTCTCGGCATCTAGCTTACCCAATTCGCTCAGGAGTTCTGTGGCAGCTTGATTTGCTTTTTCAGTTAAGATTTCGGCGGCAGCACGACCGAGGAGA
>JANMIS010000107.1:0-1363 GCA_031375925.1 Synechococcales cyanobacterium OTE_70_concoct_197_sub | reverse complement strand
GGGTGCTCGTATTTGATGGGTTTCTGTTTTTTTGGATCCAGGTAGGGACGATCGGGTTTAAAACAGCCCCAGGTCATGGGGTTCCAGTTGTTGAGTGGATCCGCGCCGCTGCACCACCATCCGCCGTCTTCTAGGTGGGCGTAGCGGTGTAAGAGTCCTGCTGAGAGTCTGCCGGAACGGGTACGATCGAGGCTGGGCGCGTAAAGCAGGTAGGAGTAAGGGGCGCTTTCGTCGAGGCTGGTGACGTTGGCACGGATGAGATCTGGATCCACTTGGCTGGAAATCCAGTCCTGCCAATGGAGGGATTTTATAATTTTTCCCTTGAAGTTGGCTTCGATCGGCTGGAAGTCTTTCTGGCCTTGATGTTTGGAGGTTTTTAAGATTGTGATACTCATGAGAGACAGGCCGCTGTGTCAGGGGTTTGGCTGTTCTCAGAGAGAGATTTTTTGACTTTTTTGACTAAATCTTGACAAGTGGGTTGCAAGGTCGGTCAAAGTTTGCCTAGAATACTCACAGACATGCGGATAGCTGGGTAAGCATCGGTGTTCGTGAATGACGATCGCTCTAGGGCGTATCCGATTTTTCTAGACAGACAGGCTACTTTTTCTTGTCGCTTTTGCCAAAGGGATTGCAAGAGGAGTAGTGGTTTTTGATTTGCTAAATCAATACTTTGTTGAAGCCCTTTCTGTTGTTCGCAGTTAGGGTTTCGCAGTATTTTGGGGTCCTGTTTATCCTGGTTTGTCGGATCCAGTTGAGAGCGTAAACGTCATGTACGCATGTCTGTGTCTCTCTAAAAATGTGATCGCATTTAACCACGATCGCGATACCATTTGATCTGGCTTGGCAGATCTTTTAAGAATTGTTTGATGCCTTTTTGTGAAACTAGATCATGCGATCTACAAATAAGGCTTTTTTACTGGATCCGTTGAGCATTTACCTGAAATTTCGTTGAAGACGTTCTAAAACTGCATTACAGTGCTATACGCGCTAGTTCTTCTAAGTTGAACTAGCGCTATTGCTGTTGATTGATTTGGTTTTTTTGTGGGAGTTGGCACTTTTGATAGTGCTGTTTTTTGGGTTAGGTTGGTGTTGGTTGGCTGGCTTTTTGGGCTTGGATGGTGGGTCTGTTTTTTGTTCTTTCTTTGGGTTTTACTTCTTCGTTTGGTGTTTCTTCAAAGGTTACTTTAATGTCAAATTCTTGGCATTCTTCTGATACTTTTTTGAGGTTGAGATCGTTGGGTGCGTAAAGGTGTAGGCGTTTTGTGTGGTTTGGGAAGAATTTGCTTTTTAGGATGAGATGTCCGAAGGCTTCTTTCCAGAGGTGAAGGGCTTTGACTTCGATGATTTCGGTGGCGGTGAGGAG
>JANMIS010000098.1:0-14967 GCA_031375925.1 Synechococcales cyanobacterium OTE_70_concoct_197_sub | reverse complement strand
GGATACTTAAGTTCATCCTGTCTAACTGTAAATAGAGGAGAGTAACGACAGAAATCACTCCGTTCAATTTTTTTGCCGGAGATGGCTTTTTCAATAGCGCTCAATAAATGGGATTTCCCAGATTCATTGGCTCCAACGACTGTTGTAATTTTAGAATCAATGGGGACTTCGATATATGGATAAAAGGATTCTCCCAACATTTCCCAGGGATTTGGTTTAGCTTTAGGGTGATTTTTTCTAAGAAAATCATCATTAAAAGATTTATAAAAGCGAGTGAATATAGTTTTAAGTTTCATAGGATAACTTTTAGATACGATGTCTCATCACCCATATTTTATACCATTCGTTACAAAATATGCTACACCAATGAACTAAAAATCTTCGCAAGCAGACCATTCTAAATCGTCTTCTCTTAATAAGGACCGATCCCCTGAAACCTTTCCAACGATGCCATGAACGATCGCAACGTATCTTCCAGCGCGTCATTAATCGTTTCGCCCAACTCCTTGAAAAACCGGGCGATCACACTGACCACCCGGTTTTGATTAATCAATTAACTCAAATCCTCGTTACTTTTTCGCAGCTTCAAACAAGCATTTGTCTGAATCGCAACCTGCTGGACCTTCTGCGATCACTTCGCCAGAGTCGTACTTCGCCAACGCACCATAGAAATCATCCACAGTCCGTCGCTCCATCACTTCCGCCGAAAGTTTCAGATAAGTCGATCGATCGATCTTCTCAAAAGGCAAGCGGGGGAACGGTGCATCAAACCGCGCTAACAACGCTGCACTCATGTATCCACCATTGGTCGCGACAGAATCATAAATCACATCCGCCAATGCATCGATCTCGTCCTCGCAAAGTTCGATCGTGGCACTTGTGTTATGGGCAGTGTAATACTTCTGCACTTGCATGTAGAAATCAAACTGCGCCGTAGCTGAGAACATTTCGATTGCCACTTCATCAGCGCCAGGAATGTTTGCCCAGGGCACTTCCACGGGGATTTCCACAAGCCATTCAGTACAACGAGGATCAAACGGATCATTCAATAAGTTGCCGTCGTCGTCTTTGTCAGACTGCGACGGGACGATGTTGTAGCCGTAGTCGAGACAAGCCAAGGCAACAGGATCATTTTTCCCGAAGGTAATGCGACGGATGAAGCGTTGGGCCTTGGGAGGGTGCCAGCCGGAGGATGCCCCTGTGAGAAGGCTCTTGGTGCCTGCGGGCTGGACAGTGGTGCAGCGGTTGGGAGGCTTGATACCGTGCTTGGTGCAGTAGTCCTCGACGACAGTGTGGACGATCGTTTTCCACCGCGACAGGTATTCTTGCTCCTTAGCTTTGAATTCCAGACCGCGCATGGTGTCCGGGCGTCCAGCTTCCCACCAGTTGAGCCATTCGGTGCCGAAGGCTTGGACGAAAAAGTCGAAGAGTCCGGTGAAGGAAACGCCGACGATCGGGTCTAGCAATCGCGATTTTTGGTAACGAGGTTCGGTGAATTGATGATTTAGCAATGCCGCAACTGTTAATGCTCCCGCTGTAAAAGCATCTTCCTGCGCTTTCAAATCTTTGGGATCAATTTGATTTAAATGAATCTCTGAAAGGTTGCAGTGGAAGTCTTCACCGATTATTTCGCCACAGGGGTTTAAGCCATATCGCCCTAATCGATGTTCAATTTCTGAAGCTTCCATGGCTGGATTTAATGCAAGTAAGAACTCGCCGCCTTTCCCAGATTCATAAGCTGTAATGAACTCAATTTGTTGATCGCGAGTTTTGAGTAAATCAGCGCTCGATCGGGCGATCGCTTCTGAGGCATACTGAATCGCGCCTTCACCCGAGTAGAACTGTTTGCGCACAGCATCTACGACTTCTTGCTTGGTCGGTTTGTGGTGGTAAACCCGCGTGTGGTTTGCCATTCGGAGTGCATCGCGTTCAGGATCAATACGCCAGTTGCCATCATCACCCTGTTGCCAAAGGTTATCTTTTGCCGTTGCAAAGTTTGTGTCCGCGCTGTTGCCTTGACGCATCCCTGCACTGTTATGAGTCAAGTAACCATCACAGTAAAAACAGTGTGCTTCTTCGACTTCAATGTCATAGGTTTGCACTGAGTCGTAGCTGCTCAAGCCTTTGACCGTCACAGGGATATCGATCGCAATCTCAGACTCTCCGCAATAGCGTTCATAGTTAGAATCTGTCGCACGAGACCCTTCAAATCCCATACCTCGCATTTCACTGTAGGTATAGGCTTCACGCATCAACGCACCTGGAATGGTAAATCCGTGAGACTTCAGACCTTGACGCAATTCGCCTTTGACAGAATGCAGGGCAACGATCGAATTGTATCGACCTTTCAGCGCTGGAATGGTGATGCTGTACTTGGGTTGCCAGGAATCCTGCTGGGGCTGGACAATATTCCAGCGCCCTGCAATCCCTAAGCTGGAGAGAACCACGCCCACTTGACGCGCAAACGATCGGTACACGGTCGTAACCAAGTGCGGCGGGCGATTGTTCACTGCTCCATCGCTATCCATCAACCCAGCCAGGTATGCGGCACGAACGTCTGTCGTTCCCTGCAAAATGAATTCAGGAACCGTGAGCGACACCTTGGGTTGCTTAATATAAGCATAGAAATATTCAGCCAGCCGAATAGAAGAACATATGGTCTTAGCTGTGTTTTCTCCAGCAACCGTTCCATGGGTTGCTGTTAATCCAAAGTAACTCAAGGCACGATCGATTTTCTGTTGGGTTTGCTGCGTTAGTTCAGGCGTGTTCGCATTCATGGCCCATTCCACACGACCATAGGGTTTGTCATGCTTATTGCGGCCTAATGCGACGTAGCCGTCTCCATGGGTCAACCCAATCAGCCAAGCGACATCGGCGTTCAGGATTGGGATCGTCAGATCCTTTGCTGTACGGCTTTGGTCGGGGCGATCGGCAGTAAAATCCGCAGGCAAACTTGTGACACGACCGGGCAAAATTTGCGTATTGTGCATCAGACGATCGCCTTCAGCTAATTCACCCACGCGCTTCCAAGTGATTTGGTCGAGTGTATTCTCAGCAGTGACATTGGAAAGTACAGCATGACGGTGATTAGCCGTTGCGCGGGAAGGAATTGAATTAGTGTCAATGTCATAGACATTTTGCACGCCTTGATCGAACTTATTCACCACCGCCCGGAATCCGATCGGGGTTTGCACCCGATCGCCAATCTTCACATCTTTAATCGCAACGAGTCCACGATCGGTATGTACCAACGCATCTTCAGGCAAGCAGCGACGAATGTTCCCAGCTACAACACAGGCAGCGGCTTCGTCAATAAGTATGCAGCATTCCACAGGCGTTAACTTTCGTCCGATCGCCTTGTTCAAGATCTGCACACACCGATCGTACAAATTCGGTAACTTAATCGGATTCGCAACACCGCCAAAGCCTTTCAGTTTCTCACCTGCGGGACGAATATTTCCTAGATCGATCGTTACGGTTACATCGCCATCAAAGCGATCGTCTGTAGAGAGTTCCAGCAGTGCTTGATAAGAATCTACCCATCCGCGACGACTATCTCCAGCGATAATTTCAACATTGTTGCCACTAAAATTCACCTTAGTGCTTTCAAGTCTCTGGAAAGCGGGCACCGTGCCGATTGCCGCACCCATTTTCACAGTCACTTTGTTGCGAATGGCAGGTAACCGATCGGTGTATTTCGGCTCTAAAATTGCGCCTGTGCCACAGCCCATCATGGCCAAGTCCATCATCAACCCAAATGCCTGCCAATCAACGACATTAGTGCTGGTGCAGTTGTAAGACCCATTAAAATTCTCAGGGCGCTTAATCCATTCCGTTCCTCCGACCCATAGCCAGCGTCCCGACGGCAGGCATTTCAGTTCCTGCTGCATTTTGTTGACGATCGCCTTTTCCTCGGGCGTAAACTTGCCTAGCTCTGCCAAGCCGCCGAGAGTCCGGGTGATGACTTCATCCCAGGATTCCCGACGGGTGCCCGTGAGCTTACGGCTGTAGGTGCGATAAAAAACGGGGTTTGCGGCGGGTGCCGATGCGGGAAACTGACCGTTGGCCTGGGCTGAGGTGGTTTCGACAGGACGGGTGCGTTGAATATCTTGGACCATGTGGGGAAACTCCTAAGGGCAGGTCAGAATCTTAGTACAAACGCTTTATTTTGAAAAGAGCTTGCGCTATAGATAGCGTGAAGGTTGGTATGAAGACACAATATACCGCAGGTTCTAGGATCTGATCAAGCTTGTGGGCGATCGTTTTTGAGGCTTTAGGTTCGACTTTTACGGAATGAGGAGCCGGGGTCGCTGACCTTTACGATCGTCCGATGACATTAGACACGATCGCGCCGACTTGTTCTCGGGATAATTTTGGGAATCCTTTTGTCATTGTGTCTAAAGTTCCTTGTGCTAACGCTAGCGGTAATAAACAAAAATCTTTAGCGGGTCCCGCAGGCAATGCAGATGTGTATCGATCGGCCAACACTAAATTACGCTGCGCATATTGATTCAAATCCTTCATCGTCCATCCCTCCGGCACAAAACTCACCCCACGACCTAAATCCTCACGGTGATTTCGTAAAATATTGACCGCCTGCAAGGCGCGACCAAATCCCACCGCTTCTAGCCGATCGCTCGCTGTCCCGTCATACCAGGCCCACAAATCTGATAGTAACAATCCCACCGAACCCGCCACACTAAACGTGTACCGATCGAGGTCAAACTCCGTTTTAATACTCCAATTGTGATCGGCCCAGTATGCCATCCGATCGGCCATCGTCGCCGTTGCCTCCCAGATACGCGGTGCGATTGAGGGCGGCGCTTCGTTTAGCCACTCCGCAAGCCGCAAAGACACCTCTGGAAACGGGTGCGTCCCAAAGGCCCGATGGAACTGCGAGGATTCAAAATGCCCCGTCCCCGACTGGATCACCTGACTAATTTCCCGCAACACCTCAGCTTTAACTTCATTCTCCACCGTGGGATGGTCCTCCACCTCATCGATCGCCCGCATTGACAAGTACCCAGAAGCCACCGACTCCTGTAACCCCGGCGGAAGACGGCTAATGGGAATATAGAATGTCCGACTGGTTTCTTTCAGCAGAGAGAGAGCGTCTTGACTCATAGAACTTTCAATCCAACACAATAGATTCATGACAAAAATGAATTCATACCAATCTATCCTGATGCCGCATGAGCGATACAATTCTTTGAGCTAAGTTTCTTTGAGATTTCTGAGAAACATTCACCGCCCCCGATCGTTCTATGTCCTACTGGCTTATCAAATCTGAACCCGATGTTTATGGCATCGAAGACCTCAAAAGAGAACAGATCGGCGTCTGGGACGGCGTTCGTAACTATCAAGCCCGCAACTTCCTAAAAGCGATGCAACCCGGCGACTACGCCTTTTTCTATCACTCCAATGCCAAGCCCCCCGGACTCGCAGGTCTGGCCAAAATCGTCGAAACGATGGTCGTGGATCCAACTCAATTTGACCCTAATAGCGATTATTTTGACCCAAAATCAACCCCAGAGGCCCCGCGCTGGCACACCGTCAAATGTCAATATATTGAGACTCTATCTGAATTAATTTCTCTGGACACGTTACGATCGCATTTCTCTGAAGATGAACTGCTCGTCGTCAAAAAGGGAACTCGTCTGTCGGTGATTCCGGTGTCAGTTGAGAGCGCCCAGCGATTGTTTCAAGTAGGTCGATTCACCACAATTTTCCCAGACCCAGCGTGACGGGATCCGAATGGTGAATGCCGCACTTAACATCCGATCGGCGACTTGGATTAAAATAGTGCAATCGCTGTCCTGAACTACCTTAATTTCGCTATGGCTAGAAAGTCTAAGTCTACAACCACTCATCAGTTTGCTCATACTAACGAAGGTGCTAGCTCCGATGGGCTAGCACCTTCCGACCTGCGGCTTCGGTTGGAGTTTCTGGAGCGGGATAATGAAAAATTACTCAAGCAAATCGAAAAAAAACGCACTGAGCTAAATAATTTACTCACTAAAATACGAGAAATTGGTGTAGAAATATCCCAACGAAGCGCGCCGATTCTTCAACAATTATTGGAAATCGATGAGAAAATTCATGCTGCATTCACAGAAATTTTTAACCGAAAAAAGTTAGGTAAACAAACGCGAAAAGATATTGAGCAAGTTTACTACATGCTCCAACTTTCAGGGGTGATTAGTCCCAAAGCTCGTGATGCTGATATCGATCCATCAGTCGAAGTAGACGAGGAAGACGAGTGGAATGCCGAAGACTTCTTCGGGGATCAACAGGGTCAACATCGATCGCATTTTAATTCAGAGCCGGAACCACCCCAGATCGATCCGGATGAACTTAAAAAAATTCGCCAGGTTTTTCTGAAATTAGCGAATGTTTTTCACCCCGACAAAATCCTGGACGATCGGGATCATGAATACCGAACGGAAGTTATGAAGGAGATCAATCAGGCATACAAATCTGGTGATTTAGCTAAGCTACTGGCGATCGAGAAAAAACACGAGATGGGCGAAATTATCGATCGAGACAATGAAGATGATCTCATGCGACGATGCGCTCAAATCGAACAAGAAAATGCATTTCTCAATAGTCAATTTTCCAATCTTAAACAAGAAATTCGTCAAACCAAAAGCACCCCAGAAGGAACGATCGTCGCTGAATACAAGAAGATGACTAAACATGGTCTCGACCCGATTGGCGAAATGGTCGCAGAAACCGAATCGCAAATTAAAATAATTACTGAGATGTATCAGTTTGTCAGCGACTTTCGCGATCGGAAGATAACCGTTAAAGATTTTATGAAAGGTCCCTCGTTCTTCCAGGAATTTTAGTGATTAAAAAACGATCGATAGTTCAACTACCGATCGTTTTTTAAGTTGCTTTTAATGCTAAATCAATGTCACGATTCTTCCTTCGCCGGACGAATCAACCCCGGCACGATTACCGCCAGCACCGCAGCCCCTAAAAATGCAATCACGTTTCGAGCCAACGGCAACCAGTCCGTTGTTCTCGTCACCACCGGACCAATGCCAAAGGCCAAGAACAAGATTCCCCACAGCGGCGAAAAAATTAGCGACCACTGCCAAGAAAACACCTCGCCTTCTTTCCGAGGCTGCCCTGCAAAACCCGCGACAATTCCACCGACCGCCGAGGTGATGAACGTCAGCACCCACTGTTCCTGTGGAAGCCCCGGCACTACGCTACAGCCACCTTGACGCAGACAGAGTTCCAGCGTCTGAATCGTCTGGAGAATGGCCTCATCTTCCCCATTGTCCGCCACAAAAAACTGGTTCCCAAATCGAGTCTGAAGTTCAATCCAAAAGGTTCGTGAGAGCAAAGGATAAACGTCCTCACCCACGCTGAAGTTCAAGATGTTGCCGCCCCGAGCATCCGCCACCAGCATCACACTCTTATCGTCCAATCCCCAAAACTGCTTCACCGCTCGTCCCGGCGTCCGATCGAACTGGGTCAAAACCCGCAACTTCCAACCAGTCTCTGCTTCAAAATTCGTGATTTCCTTGTCCAGACGTTCCTCTTGGGAGGGCGTTAAAGTCCGGGCGAGGTCAATGATGTTGGTGGGATGGTCAGGCAATAGGTCCGGGTTTTCATAAGCTCCCGCCGGAGTACACCAGAGCACGATCGCCGCCAATGCAACGCAACACCCTTTGACCAGAGCCTGAGACCATGTGAGAGAAGGAAAAAGTTTCATTCGGCGATGTTGTTAAAGCGGTTACATTTGTTAATAATATCTCTCATCTTACGGGTGAGGTGATCCTCCGTCAACGCATCCACATCGTTAGCGTCTTCTTCTGCGTCCACCTCGCGCGAACGATCGCCAAGCCGCCTGAATCCCCACGACTAAGCTGGTCGTCCCGACTGTCGCCCGCTCTACCTGCTGCTTGACTTCCGTTAAGCTTTGATCCACCTGTTTAACGACATGACTGGCATGTTCTAGACCTTGGCTCATGTCCTCACTCAAGTCTGACAGTTCCAGCCCTGTACGGCGCATGGCTTCCAGGGTTGGCGGCACTTCCCGCGACAGCAAATCAAAGAGCTTTTGGGCACTTTGCGCAGCCTTACTTAGCTCTAAAAATGCAGGCACCGCAACGATTAGCACGGCTGTCAAGCTCATCGCGACCAGACACAGCGAAACTCCTAGCCAAAAGAGCGGATCCATTATTCGTCATCCACAGGGTAAGCAGATACTTTCAGGTTTGGATTGGCCGATCGCTCCTCATTGACGCTAGAGCCTCGCTGACTCGCTTCCATTCCAGCTACGACGCCTGCGGCGATGGCATCTTTGAGTCGTAGCAAGGTTTCATCCCAGTTTTGACGGGCGGTTTCCGAGAGACGATCGGCCTGGACTTGCAGCGCCGTGGTGAGTTCTCCCGCGAGTTCGGGTAAGGATTCAGCGGATTGTTGGGCCGTTTTTTTGAGCTGGCGGCGAGTTTCTTGACCGGGACGGGGAGCGCAGAGGAGGCCAGCAATTGCTCCTGCTGCCGCACCTAGCACTACACCACCTAAGAAACGACCAGAACGAGGATTGGACATAAAACCTGTAAACGGCGATTAGTTACCACTCATTCTAATCTTATCGTCTTCTCGGATTCCTCGCGCTTTGTCGAGTGCTAATCCTGGAGGCAAATGTTGAAATGGACGATCGAAGTTTTTGTTTTGACCATAGCCGTTGCACTCGATAGGTGGCAGATAAGAATTGCAGCAGCGGCATTAGTTGTGGCTGTATTTGCGAGTGAAGCTGCTCAACCTGAGTTTGCAGTCTGCCAAGCTTTGGGTCGGTTGAACTCTGAAGGCGATTTCTGAGGCTGAGTTCGGCGACCGTCAGGGATTGATTGATTTGAGTGAGGGATTTTTTCCATTGAACGATTTTCTGGGCAATCCACAGACAAACTAAAGCTAAGGAAATATTTAAAGTGATGATAAATAGGACGATCGGTAACTTAGCACTCTCCATTCCAGACCTCACGCGGGTGACTAGGCTCATTACTTTAGCCCAAGAGACGAGGATATGCACAATGCCTCGCGATGCCACTTCTATAAGGCGCTATGATAAAAGCCATTACCAATGACGTTCGCAGAGGTTTTTGTCATGGTCTCAACCCAACCGCCCAAGCTCCAGACTCCAACTGTCACCTGGGATATTCTCCCAGACACCTACCGTCTCCCCGATGACCCCGTGGAAAATATTCAGCAACCCCTTCTCGCTGCCGGACTTCTAGATGCTTTGGGGAGTAACGATCGCATTCCATCTCGTAGCTTAATTGCCTCGAACTTTGCCTTAGTTGCGACAGTCAATGAAAAAACGGTCGTCAAGGCACCGGATTGGCTATACGTGCCTGAAATCAATGAGCGGGAGCGATCGAGTACTTCCATTCGTCGTAGCTACACACCTTGGGCCGAGGGCGGGGCGGTGGCGATCGTTATGGAGTTTCTTTCAGAAGATGACAACGGTGAACTGTCTGATCGACATATTCCACCCTACGGCAAACGCTACTTCTACGAACGAATTCTCCAGGTTCCCACCTACGTCATTTTCGACCCTGCTAGTGCGGAACTCACCATCTACCAATTGCAGAACAACCGTTACAAATTGACGGCACCCAATACGGAAGGGCGAGTTTGGATTCCAGAATTGGAGCTGTTTTTGGGCGTGTGGTCTGGCGATCGGGATCAAGTTTATGCCCATTGGTTACGTTGGTGGGATCTGCAAGGGAATTTACTGCTATGGAGTGCTGAGCAAGCTGAGTTAGAACGCCTTCGAGCGCAACAAGAAGCGATCCGAGCTAGGGAAGCGACTGAACTGGCTAATAGAGAAAGTCTTCGAGCTAATGAAGAAAGTCTTCGGGCTGAGGCTGCGATTCAACGAGCAACTCAAGCAGAACAGGAGCGCGATCGGTTAGCGGCAAAACTTCGAGCGCTTGGAATTGATCTCAATAGTCTCGAATAGGGAGCTAATGATCGTACAATTGTTCTCTCTTGTTTTGCGGCGATCGTTCCATGACTTACATTCCTCTCCACCACAAATACCGTCCTCAGACCTTTGCGCAACTGGTGGGCCAAGAGGCGATCGCGACGACCCTCAGCAACGCCCTCACCCAAAACCGAATCGCGCCTGCCTATCTATTTACAGGTGCAAGGGGAACGGGTAAAACTTCCAGCGCTCGAATCTTTGCAAAATCACTGAACTGTATTGGGGGCGATCGGCCCACTCCGACCCCTTGCGGCGTTTGTGAGGTGTGTAAAGAGATTACACGGGGTGGTGCTTTGGATGTGATTGAGATTGATGCGGCCAGTAATACGGGTGTCGATAGCATTCGTGAATTGATTGAACGATCGCAGTTTGCCCCTGTGCGTTGCCGTTACAAAGTTTATATTATCGACGAATGCTTAACGGGTGATTCGTTGGTCATAACAGATGCGGGATTGATGCGTATTGACAACCCCGATCTTCAAGGTAAAAAAGCACTGAGTTACAACGAGAACACCAGTCAGTGGGAATTTAAGCCAATTCTCCGATGGCTCGATCAAGGCATTCGTCAGACAATGACTCTAAAGACAGGTTTCCGTGAAATTCGATGCACTGGGAACCATTTGATTAGGACCGAAACTGGATGGATTCCCGCCCGCAACGTAAAAGAAGGAATGAAAATCTTATCCCCTGCGCTTGCGCTTGCGGGGAACTTATCTATGAATATGGCACAGACGGACGCATTCGCCGTTACGCGAGAGGTCATCAACTTAGAGGGAACGCCTACGGTGTCAAACCCTACGATCGTTCAGTCATCCTCCAGCAAGCAGAACCACTCCGCCCAGACGGTGCCTGTGGCTGCGGAGCGAGATTGGTCGTGCCTCCCTTCCTTCAGCAGAAAGGTAAAGGGCTACAGTCTATTCAAGGGCATTGGACTGAACATCCCTACCTTAAAGGACATGGATTATGGAATAAACGAACTCAGAACTTTCTATCAGCATCAGAAACAATTGATGAGACGCTTTTGGGATTGGTCTATGGAACACTGCTGGGCGACGCCTCGATCGGTTATCCCAATGCTCACAGTCGCTTTCCCAGACTCGCCTGGACCCATAGCATTGAACAGCTTTCCTGGCTCCAATACAAAACAGAACGACTGGCATCCCTCCGCCCAAAACTACGAACAGCAAAGAATGCATGTCTTCTCGTTCTCAACGCAAGCTCATCCAGACAATGGATTGCGAACTTTAAGCCTTACTCAATCCCAGGAATGGACTACAAGTTTCGAGATCGTTGAAGCGATCGAAACAGGCATTGCGGAAAATGTATATGACATTGAAGTTGAAGACAATCATAACTTCGTTGCAAATGGCTTACTTGTTCACAATTGCCATATGTTAACATCAGCGGCATTTAATGCGCTGTTGAAAACATTGGAAGAGCCGCCCGATCGCGTTATCTTCGTCCTAGCAACCACTGACCCTCAGCGCGTTTTGCCTACGATTATCTCTCGCTGTCAGCGCTTTGATTTTAGGCGGATTCCGCTGGATTCATTGGTTCAACATTTGGGGTATATTTCAAAACAAGAATCCATCGCGATCGTCCCTGAAGCGCTACACCTCGTTGGCCAAATTTCCCAAGGTGGACTGCGCGATGCCGAGAGTTTGCTGGATCAACTCAGCTTGTCTGCCGAAGAAGTGTCGGTTGAGAAGGTGTGGGATCTCGTTGGAGCGGTTCCAGAGCGGGACTTGATGGCCTTAGTGCAGGCGATCGTTGCCGATGATGCTGAAGCGACAATAGACCTGACTCGAAAGCTCATGGATCGTGGACGAGAGCCACTAATTGTATTGCAAAACTTAGCAAGTTTTTATCGTGATCTTTTAATTGCCAAAACAGCTCCTCAGCGCAATGATTTGGCCGCCATCACACCGCCGACTTGGGCCACAATGACCGCTTTTGTAAAAAATGCTCATCTTAGCTGGTTGCTCCATGGGCAACAGCACCTACGATCGGCAGAACTCCAAATCAAAAACACCACCCAACCCAGACTGTGGCTAGAAATCACCCTCATGGGACTTCTCCCCAGTGCAATCTCGGTACCCTCCCAATCCACCGTTCCATCCCGCGCCCTATCTCTGTCCCCCGCTGCATCGCCCCCTGTGAAGGCAGCACATACTGCGCCCCCACCCATCCAAAATCTCCCGCCGTTGGCGAAGCCTCCCGGAACGGGAATCACAGCCCTACCGATTCCAGATTCCCCGCCCGATCGTCAACAACCCACCGAAGGTCATCGCGACCTCACCGCTCTCTGGCAGGAAATCCTCAGCAATATCGAAGAAATCCCTGCCCGTGCCATTCTCAATGCCAACTGCCACATCGCAGAAATCAACGGTAAAGAAATCAAAATAGGCGTCTTCCAAAAATCCAGCCTCGCGATCGTCAAAGCCCGATCGCCCCAGCTCGGGAAAGCCTGCGCCAAGACCCTAAAAGGCAGCGTCAAAGTTAGTCTCATCGTCACAGAAGGGAAGGGACCGGAGGGAAAAGCCCCTGAGGTGCAACCCCTATCGCTGGTTGCACCGCCCCACCCCACCGCTCCCAAACCTACCCAATCCATCCCACCACCACAAAGCCCACCTGTCCTCACGCTGGTCGCCGAAAATCCAGTTGCTTCCTACGAAGTCCCCAATCAAAAGCCTTGGGAAATCGACGAACTCACCCGTGCAACCCGCAGCTTAGCGGATGCGTTCAATGGGAAAATTGTCAGCTTGGACGATGACGTTGTGATCGAAGAGCCGATCGATGCTAGCAACATGACGATCGACCTTATGCCCAACATCGCAGACATCATGGGTAGTGACGCTTTAGAAGAAAACGACAGCGATGATGACGATAGTGACGATACGCCATTTTAGTCATAGCGCAATCGATCGATCGTCGCAGCTAGTTCAATACTACGAACACGCACCAAATCACCCTGACGAATAGAAGTTAACGCATCAAACTGTTCCATACTCCAGGCTTCAAGCTGGGGCTGTAAAGCATTGCGGTCATCAACGTGACGATCGAGTTGAGTCAAAATAGCAGCAATGGTCTTAAGCTGTCCCGATTCTTCAAACTGCTCAACTTGTGAGAGATCAATTTTGCAGTAGCCAATAGAAAGCTCATCTGTTCCATCGACTCGAATTTTTCGCCGATCGCTGCGATCGATTTGATCTAGAAATCCGGGCTTTAATATACGAGCATGGTTGTAAGTAAATGCATCAGTAATTTCTAAAGTACGATCGCTTTTGTAAGTCGCAGCAATCTCTTTTGCAATCGTAGTCACATCACTCACCTGAAACGAATCCATTGCAATCACCGTGTCCGCCACATCCAAATAATCCCCGCAACCCCCCATTACCAAAATCGTCGAAATTCCTCGCTCTTCGTACAATTGCCGCACCCGATCGAGAAACGGCGTAATGGGTTCCTTGGATTTTGCGATCAACTGCTGCATTCGACGATCGCGAATCATAAAATTCGTCGCACAAGTATCTTCATCCAAAAGCAACACCTCCGCCCCTGAAGTAATTGCTTCTAAAATATTTGCAGCTTGGGAAGTGCTACCGCTGGCATTGTTTGTGGAGAATTTTTGGGTAGAACGATCGAAGGGCAAATGATTAATAAAGGGAGAAAGATCTAAATCCGTAATCGCACGCCCTTCTTCAGCACGAATGCGGACTGCGGTGGGATTTGTGACAATCCGATCGCGGCCATCCCCTGGAATATGATTGTATATGCCCCGTTCAATGCTGTGAAGTAAGGTGGATTTCCCATGAAACCCGCCGCCTACAATCAAAGTAATCCCCTTCGGAATGCCCATACCTTTGATTTTTCCCGCATGGGGACAGGTGAACTCGACTTCTAGTGAGGCGGGAGATTGAAAAGAGATTGCTGACTTTTTTAAAGGCCGATCGTCTACGCCACTGTGACGCGGCAGAATGGATTCGTTAGCAATAAAGGCAATTAGATTGCGATCGGCTAATTGTTTGCGTAGATAATCAGAATCTTCGACAGTATTCAGATGAATTTGAATCGCATCAGCATCCAGATTTTTATAATTCAAAACACGATCGACTAATTTTGGCAAATCCTCGCAAAGTAGGGCCACCGCCTCTCGCCCAGCAATGCGTCGTCCATAGGCCGGAAGCCCCACCAAAAATCGTAACTCCACAGCTTCCGCATTGATCCAAGCCGCCGATCGTTCAAGCACCGATTGACTCGTTGGCACAATGCTAATCCGACCGCTATTTCCGCTGCCTCGCTTAGATTGAAGGGTTTGGGCTTGATGATTAAATTCACGAACTAGATAATCTCGCAGCGCAATTTCACGAATTGAGTTTGAAAATAACTCTGATGGAAACTGTGCAATGGTATTTTTAACAATCACGCGGCAATGGCTGGGAGATGCGAAGGGATCGCCTTGAATTCGATCGAAAATCAGGGTAAAGGTCTCAAACTCATGCGCCCCACGCAAATCGTTGTAGGCTTTGTAGCTAGCACCATCGAGACGTTGAAGTAAAGCAGACAAAGGCATGGGCAAGTTTTGTGAGAAAATAGAACAAATACATTGTAAGAGATGGTGCGATCGATGATTGATACGATGCAGGATGATGAGACCGCTGTAAATGATTACATCAAACTCGACCAATTTTTAAAAGTGGTCGGGCTGGTGACAACGGGCGGCCAAGCCAAGGTGATGATCCAAGCGGGCAATATTCGCGTTAATGGCACGATAGAAACCCGTCGAGGCTGCAAACTCCGCAACGGTGACGTGGTTGAAGCTTTTGGGGAAGGATTTACGGTGGAACTTGCGGGCGATGATGCCTGGGCTTGAGTTCTATGAATACCCTCATATACCTTGATCACCATGCAACGACACCGATCGCCCCTGATGTGTTGGCGGCGATGATGCCGTTTCTGAC
>JANMIS010000049.1:0-3511 GCA_031375925.1 Synechococcales cyanobacterium OTE_70_concoct_197_sub | reverse complement strand
CTCCAGAAAACCCAAGAACAATGGTTAGCCCCACTAGCTTTGGGTAACGCGAGGCGAATTGAACAATGAGTGAATTGGGTTTCATAAAATGGAGGAGCATTCCAAGTGAGACGATCGCAGTCAAGGTCAGTATCGACAAATCCCAGAGAAATTCAACATGAATCCTTGAGCCGTTTTCCGAAGCTCTGAATGTATGAATGCAGGTTTAGCTCTGGGCTTTTTGTCAGATCAGACCTAGACTAGAAAAGTCTCCAAATGCGTCTCATCAGAAAGCGACCATGGTTCAAACCCTCGCAGTTACTGAACATATTACCAGCCTTGCTGAAGCCGAAGAACTTCTGGGGATTTCATTGAGTCGAGATCCAGACTTTTTCTTCGAATGGATGACCGATCGGCCCTCTCTCACTGACATACAACAGCAACGCCTCGACCAAATCAAACAGCGTTATCTGTACCACCGCCAATACGGACATCTGCTCGAAAATGCTGTTAATTTTCTGGTCATTTCCCCTATCCTCGAACTCGCTGGATTTTAGGGGAATATGCATTCTCTGATGATTTTTCTTTAAATCGGCGACAGAATGATCTGTATGGTGTGTTGCAAGTTCTCGATCGGTTAAAGCGCTTGGATAATGCATTTTAGAACGCTATTTGAAATTTAGGATACGACCTGAGTTAAAAGCTTTCAAAGTACCCTCATCGTCTTGAATCAATAGCTCACCTCGATCGTTAATCCCTTGAGACACCCCGGCAATCACCCCGTCGGGCGTTTCAAACTGCACTTTTTTACCCAGCAGCGCATCCCGAGATCTCACCTGGTCCACCCAATTCACCGAATTCAAATCACCTTTAAGCTGCATCATGGCCTTCATCGTAGCCGACTGCATCAACCGATCGCGCATCACTGAAAGCAGTTGAAACTCCGTCGGCACTTTTTTAGAGACTTGATGCAGGCTAATAGGATTGCCCAGTTTCGACAGGTCAATGTTGGCATCACTAAAGTCTACCGATCGGTTCAACCCGACGCCGACGATCGCAGTCGTCAAGGAATCTGTAGACAGTCCTGCCGTACTCAAGCCCGAAGCCGTCAGTCCGGGAACCTGAGCGGGCAGCTTGGGTAAAATAGTTGCAGACGAGGCCGAACCCAGAGGCAATGAAGGGCTGAGCGATCGAGTCTCACAGAGAATCCCAGAGACCTTACATCCTCGAATCAAGATGTCATTCGTCCACTTCAACTTCGGGATGCCGTGTAAATCCGGCATTAGCGTCTCTAAGGTATCAATCACCGCCAGACCTGCAACCAAACTAAGAAGATGAACCCGCGCCATCGGAAAATTTTGCAGCACAAAAGTCGCCGTTAGCACCCCTTGAGGGGATTGCCACGATCGGCCATACTGGCCCCGTCCATCGGTTTGGCGACGGGTGAAGGCTGCGTCACCATGGTTTAGGAAGTGAAGGTGCTCCATAGCCCAACGATTCGTGCTGGGACAGGTTTCAAGCTGATGGAGCCAATGGGGAAGAGGCATTTTAGCAGTGAAGAGTTTGGCGGGATTAAACGTAAATGCAAATTCAATAAACTAGAGCCGGATCAGCGCCAGATCAGCGCCTTAAGATTCAGATTTAAGCCTCAGATTTAAGACGTTGTGCAATCCAACTTGAGAGACCACTGATGAGCGCGCCAGCCATCAACAAGCCTAAAGCGGGTTGAATAACAAGTCCCCATAAGCTAACCCACAGGTCAAATCCCAAAGCGACATTGTTAAGCTTCCCTATCAAGGCCAAAACACCCCAAAAGAAACAGAACAATACAAAAAACAAGTCAGCCATTAATAGTAAGTTGACCCATTTTAAAATCTTATCTTTCATAATGCATCGATCGAAGGAACAAAACTGATCTTACAGGGGCGCAGGAATTCCAAACCCATTATTTGCATCATGAATGTAAATAGTACAGCGTGGAGCTTTAGAGTGAGTATCGATCGAGGTTGGGGCTGACGTACAGGTATAGTGCGCAAGGGGCTTTTGGGGGTTTTGTCTTGAGAAGACTCGTAGGTTATAGCCCGCTCTATATTGTTGATCCGGTTGATCGCTGCCATTTCCGAACTGTTGCAACAATTCGTAGCGTTCAAAATAGTCTAGCAGGCCCCAAAGCTGACCATTGACGACCAAATCAATCCGGCCCCGATCGCTATTAACACTGGGGCAAACCAGCCAATTTTCAAAGAGTTTTGAGCTAAATCTAGCCCGAGCTGAGAAAATATCGCGGTTGAGCCAAAGGCTGGGCTGAGCCAAGGACGGATTAAACGGGTCCTCGGGGAGCCGATCGAGGACAGCCGGAACCTGATTCTCACATTTCCCATATTGGGAAGACTCAAGGTTAAGTGAATCCAAACGTAGGTCACTTGGATCCAGTGCTTTCGCTGGAAGCTCGGTAAGACTGTAGACCAGAAGACTGAAGCCTGCTAATTTTTTGATTAAGGAAACGGCTACAAATTTTTGCATAGAAATCGCATCATAAAATTGCGTTGTAGGAATCATTCAGAACCTTTCGACCACAATTCTCATAGTCTTTGTTCCTGAGAGTGTCAGGTTTCATCCCTGAGAATGGAATTTATTTCAATCCGGACAAAACCAAGAATCCTTTGGAAGAGAATATCTTTTATTTTAAAGCAATTCAGGACTGCCAGAGTCTTCTTCTGGGTTTGCCCGCTAGCCTGTTGTGGGTATCGCGTAAGAGTTCAGGGATGTTCAGGGCCTCGGGACAGCGAGGGAGACAGTCGCCGCAGTCTGTGCAACTATTGGCTTTGCGCCCTGGGAACCAGTGGCCCGCATTTTCAAACATACCGTAGCGAAATTTCCCAAAGGCCTCCATGTCGTAGGCGATCGTCAAGTTTCGCAGCCTCAGCACTTCAGGAATGTTGATGTCTTCGGGGCAAGGCAGGCAGAGATAGCATTGGCTACAGCGATCGGTTCCCAAAGCAGTCGTCAAAACTTGGTCGAGCCGATCGAAAACCTGTGATTCTATCTCCAAGGCTTGAATACTCTCTAATGGCTGAGTCCATTCATCAAGATTCGCAGGGCCGACGCTGAGGGTGTGGATGCGATCGTCCGATAGCAAAAACCGATAATTAGCGGCGAGGGGTGTGAGCGGAGCGCAGTCTGCGATGAGTTGGTCCGGTGGGGTGTAGAGCATTCCGCCTTTGTCGCCGGGAGAGATGATGAAGATGCCCATGTCCCGCGCAGTGGCTTGGACAATGGCAGGCTCGTTGTGGCGAAAAAATATACCGAAGTGCAGGTTGATGAATGAGAACAAATCGGTGGCGATCGTGGCTTGAATTAGCTCCAAACTACCGTGGGTTGAAAATCCAACGTGCTTGATTTTGCCAGCGGTGACATATTCCTGAACAATATCCATGCAACCGTTTTGGATCCAGTCAAGATGCTCAAAGGTATTGACTCCGTGCAGAGCTAGGCAATCAAGGTGATCAACTTGGAGACGATCGAAGCTTTG
>JANMIS010000009.1:0-3393 GCA_031375925.1 Synechococcales cyanobacterium OTE_70_concoct_197_sub | reverse complement strand
TGAACGCGTACATCCTTCGGCATCGCTTGTTTGTGCCAGATTCCCGTGAGCGCCGAGCCTGTTTTGCTCTTGAGCAGCCTCGACTTTTGATTGCCTACGATGATCGCAATCCAAAATCGATTGCTATTGCGGAGAAATATGCTCGTTTCGAATCGAATACGCCCAACCTAGTTTTGGTGCTTGGGGGTGACGGGACCATGTTGCGAGCTATTCGCGAACATTGGCAATTGCGAGTCCCCTTTGTTGGACTCAATACGGGCCATCTTGGATTTTTGATGAATGAACACTTGCCCGAAGAACTTCTGAATTTGGAATTGGTTTCGTACAACCTACCCATGTTGAGAGTCGATGCGACGCGGCCAGATGGCGAGACAACTTGGGGGCTAGCATTCAGCGATGTTTGGTTGGAACGAGCGGAGGGACAGGCGGCCTGGCTTCGCGTCGATATCGATGGAGAAACGCGAGTTGCCAAAGTCGTTGGCGATGGAATGCTGGTTTCCACCGCAGCAGGCTCGTCAGCCTATGCGAGAGCTATGGGCGCAGTCCCCGTCCCGATCGATACACCGACGCTAACGCTTGCCGGTTCGAATATTTTTCAGCCCCGCTTTTGGAAACCGATGATCCTGTCCGACGAAAGTATTATCACTCTTTCGAGTCTAGACTATTCGGGTAAACGCCCGTTACGCTGCTACATTGACGGTTTACCACTGGGCATGATGCAAGAGATAGAGGTCCGTCGCAGTCTTTCTGCAAGCATTGAGTTGGCGTTTACAAAACAGTTCGACCCAAGTGCTCGGCTTCTGCGAAGTCTTTTCCCACCAGGTGAAGAGCTTTCTTGATCACCCCCGCCCGGGTAAGCATCTCAAACAACGTGGCCCCCAAGGAATAGACATCGCTTCAATGATCTATGACACCTGGATGTCCCGAAGCTTGCTATGGACTGACTGGACTCACGACTCAACCGGAGAAACGAACATGCACTGACAGGCTAATCGTTGCTCCGACTTACAGTTCACTTTCGAGGTCGGCCTGCTGATCCATTTTGGCAATCCGAAGAGTCGAATACAAACGACTCACAGGACACAAGTGAATCTATCAGGAAATCGAAATCATCCGGTTCATCCATGTTCATTCATTTTGTTCGAAAACTTATGCATAGGTGCTTAGATATGAGATGTTTTTGCCCGCCGCTGCGCGGGTTAAACATGCGGACCGCCCTTTAGACGACGGGGGGCATCGGGCAACCGAGTGCATCGGAGATGACTCTTAGCAGTTCAAGTTCGCTTACCTCGACCTTGCCGTCCGCAGCGATGCAGGCTGAAAATGCGGATACCATTTCTCGCTTGTCCTTGTTTCTTGCAAATTCCAGTACATTCAATGCTTGGTCCAACGCTTTGAGCGTGCATTGCTCTCGCCCCACCATCCTCAACCCTCGGGACATCGAGGGTACCTTAGCGGCCCCCGCCGCAAACGCAGATTCGACGAACGACGCTTCGCTCCCCAAGTGCGCTAACATTGAAAGTACGATTTGAAAACTTTCTAAGATTGCGCCGCCTGTCGACGCATAGGTGGACTTGGTTTCCGTCAATCGACGTACCAGACGCTTGGTTATGAAACGCTGAATGGCAAACTCAAATATCGTCCACTTGCTGTCCGCCTCGATCAAGTTGCGAACGTTGTTCCTAAAGGTGTTCGCTTGAGACGGAGAAAGCTGACTCAAGGCCGGTAATGCCAAACAAGCCACAGGCAACCGTTGCTCGATGGCCAACTGGTCTACTCTGGCGGAGATACGATTCATCTCGGAAACGACAAGCGAATTGCTGGCTTTGCAAAGGAGAACAAGTTGCTTCGCTCGAACGGGACTTTTGGATGGCGCAAGCAGCATCGCATAAATGATCGAGACAGCCCCAAGCGGATCGCGAACATCCTCAGACAGCAATGGATCCAATTCGTCTACGAGATGCTGGGCATGAACAAGATGCTCGGGTCGCGGTTCGCCAATGTGCGATACCGCTTCTTGAGGTTGTTGTTCATGCCGGTCGGCGCCCGCCACGGCCGCTTGGTGGACACCAGTCAACGATGAACGCGCGAGCGACAAGGATCGCGGGTCAATAAGCTCCGACTCCGTATGAACAACCTGCCTTGTTTCGTGGAACTCGCCGCTAAACGTCGGGTCGATTCGTCGAATGCGAACAGGAAGCGCAGGATGTGTGGCAAATAGGTTGGATACAATGCCTTCGCCAAAGAACATATGGCTCGCCTCGGCTGCATGAACGGACTTGAGTCTCGATTGTTTTGCCCAACCACCGATGCGTTTCAACGCGTCCCCAATTCCGTTTGGGTTTCGCGTGAATTGGACGGCAGAGGCGTCGGCCAGAAACTCTCGTTGTCGAGAAACAGCAGCTTTAATCCAGTTGGCAAAGAACACGCCAATGTAACCGATTGCTACCAGCGCTCCGCCGACCATCGCAAAGGCAGCAACCAATCCCAGCGTTCCCTTTTCATTGTCGTTGTTTCGCGAAGAGCGAAAGCCAACTTCGCCCAATATCCGCAGGATCCAATAGCCGATGAGCGCGAGCAACAAAATTCCATTCAGCAGACCCATGAGCCGTAGATTGAGTCGCATATCGCCATTCAAAATGTGGCTAAATTCGTGTGCAATCACTCCTTGCAGTTCTTCCCGTTTCAAAGTGGACAACGCACCTCGCGTGATGCCGATCACTGCGTTCTGTGGAGTTGTGCCGGCAGCAAAAGCGTTGATCCCCGTTTCACCCTCCATCAGGTAAACGGGTGGCACTGCGGTGCCGGAGGCAAGTGCCATCTCCTCGACGACGTTGAGCAAAATGCGCTCATCTAGATTCCTCGTGTTGGCGGGTATCTTGACTCCGCCAAGCGCTAAAGCGACGTTTTCGCCGTGCCCTCCAAGCGACCAAATTTTGTAGAGGCTACCCAGTGAGATGAGTCCGGTTACGACAATGCTGACCCCCAAAAAAAGTTGAGGATGCCAAGCAAAAAATTCGATCGGTTGTTCCGAATCCTTGCTCGCCAAAACAGCGATTCCGAGCATCGCTGCGTACACGGACAAAACTACCATCAAGACAGCGAACGAAAAATACACGATGAGCATCGCTGTATTTCGACGCGCTCGATCCTGATGTTCAAAAAAGTCCATTGCAAACTCCGCTTAGAATTGGACTTTAACTGCCTCACGCTCTTGAGGTGCCGAAATCACTTCGAGCAATGTCGCAGGAGTAAATCGTCCGAAACCTGCGACCAAGCTGCCTGGGAATACTTCACAAGCGATGTTGTAGGCGGTGACCGCATCGTTGAAGCCTTGACGTGAGTAGGAGACTTTGTTCTCTGTGCTTGTTAACTCTTCTTGGATGGCCAGCA
>JANMIS010001073.1:0-1168 GCA_031375925.1 Synechococcales cyanobacterium OTE_70_concoct_197_sub | reverse complement strand
GTCATCATCCCCCTTGCCTCGGTGAATGGTTGCCAACGAAGCATAGATCCCATCATCCGAACCATCTTCGGGCAACATCGCTTGCAACCGGTTCGCAATCGCTAAAGCTTCGTCCCATTTTTTTGCCTTGATCAACCCTTGGCAAACGCTTCGCAGTCCCCAGTACGAATCAGGATGTTCCACAAGCCAGCCCGTTACGTCCATTTTTTCGTCAGGGTCCGCTCGGTCGAAATCGACCCCTGCACCATATTTCGCTGCAATCTCCATCGCATACTCGCGGAACTCCTTGTCCAACAACTCTAACGTACCAGGAGCACGCTTCAGAGCTTCCGCCGCAGGCATTCCGATCGCTAAATCGTCCAGCAGTCGGCGCAGACTCTCAACACCGTACTGCTTAACCCAATACTCGACCACAAGGGACGATTCGTAGTATGCAAACTGGAGATGCATCGGCGTTTTGGGTTGCAAGAATGCGCTGCTCAGTTGACTCACCGGCACCAAACCCGTTCCCAAGATCATTTCGCGATAGGCTGGGTCCATCGACTGTCCCCAAGTTGAATTGCGTTGTCGTTCCTCATAAACGGAGATCCCTTCCGAGAGCCATCGAGGCATCTTGTTCTTGGTCTTTTGAAGCGTTACCACGTGGCAGAACTCGTGCCATAAAACCGCCTTCCAATTCGAGTCGACTTGAAGTGCGGCTGGTGAATTCGCCGTGATCAATCGCCCGAAACAGACACCCAAAAATCCTTCGCCACCAGGCAAGCCAAACGTGCGAATGGCAAACTCCTTTTGCTTTGGAAAGATTTCTACAAAGATCGGTTCCTCAAGTTGCACTTCATATTTCTTCGTTAAAACATCCCGAGCTTCGCTGAGCAACTGGACCACGTCTTGGCCATAGATTCTCGCTTCCCGAGCATCCATGCGAATGACGAAGCCAGGCGCTTCGAGCGTCGCGAACTTCTCCAGCTCTGTTTTAAGCTGTCGCAAGTTAAAGATCGTGACGTCATAGGGATCTTTCTTGCGAACCGTATCAACAATGTCCCAGCCTTTGTCCGTCTGCCCCAGCCGCAGCAGATCTTGCGCCAATTGAGTTCTTGCGGGAATGTACTCCGCATCCATTTTGAGCGCCCGATTCTGGTATTCGACCGATTCGCTAAATCGATAGTGC
>JANMIS010001029.1:0-3014 GCA_031375925.1 Synechococcales cyanobacterium OTE_70_concoct_197_sub | reverse complement strand
ATGTCTGGGGCGGAGGTGGATAGTTTTACTGATCATCGGATTGCGATGAGTTTGGCGATCGTCGCTTTGAATGCAACGGGGACGACGACGATTCATCGAGCAGAAGCGGCTTCGATTTCCTATCCGACGTTCGTGGAGACGTTGGAAGGAGTAGTGGAGTAGGTTTGAATTTGTGCAATACGTTTGGGATCCAAAGAAAGCGATCGGCAATATTCAAAAACACAATGTTTCATTTGAAGAGGCAAAAACGGTTTTTGATGACCCCCTCTATGTTGATTTATATGATCCAGATCATTCTGAAGAAGAATCACGTTATCTGATCATCGGGAAGTCTCGTGGAGGGAGCCTATTAATTGTGTCTTATACTGAAAGAGGCAACGCAATTCGTATCATCACGGCTAGAGAAGTAACGCGATCGGAGCGGGAAGCTTATGAAGAAGGATAATCTAGAATTTACCGATGAACTGCGACCAGAATATGATCTGAAGAGTCTTAAAGTCCGACGTTTAGGACCTAGGCGCAAATGCTTTGGAAATTACACTGATCCTGCACGTTCGCTGGCTCAGACGCTGGCAACTCATTGGAATTTGACCGAACTATGGGTCGATCGATCGGCTTCTCCACCTTATGTCTTGATGCTTCTAGCGAATGAATCGGGCAATTGCTGCGTGTATGATCCAAAGCAAGATTATGAAGCGATTTTTAGCAGTTCCAATTATCAAGAAGCGAAGTTATGGCTTCTTGAAGATGAGTATGAGCGGGTGGAAGGACAATTAAAAATGGAGGCATTTGCTTGAATTATGAGTCAAACATCGGACGATCGCTACGTTAAAATAAAGCCATCTATTATTCCTGAGAGATTCTATGTCTTCTCCTACGATCGCTACAATTGTGAAAATGGTCGAGTCTTTACCCAGTGATGCACAGGAAAGACTTGCGGATCACATTCGTGACTACATTGCTGAACTCAATGATGAAATGCGTTGGGATAATTCATTTAAGCGGACTAAGACGAGTTTGGTTGCCGCCGCCCGCAAAGCGAAACAAGAGATTGCAGACGGTCGATCGATGCCGATGGATTACGAACAGCTATGAAGTCGGAAACACTGCCATCTTTTTGGGCTGAGTATCGTGGCCTAAGTGACAAAGTTAGAACTGGAGCACGAAAGGCTTATCGGCTCTGGTCTGAGAATCCATTTCATCCATCGCTGCATTTTAAATGTCTCGATCGTGAGGAAGGGCTTTGGTCTATTCGTGTGACGCGAAGTCATCGGGCACTTGGAATCTTAGATGGCGATACGGTGACATGGTTTTGGATCGGAAATCATGATGATTACGATCGTTTTTATTCATAATGCATCCAAATTTAAGTTGTCGATCGTGTAATCAGAAAACCCTAAATTTATGAGTCAGACATCGGACGATCGATTTCGATGTAACGATGCACAGTGAAACGATTAATTTATAGCTTCGAGGAGAGTATCTATCCAATATGGATGAAAACAAGAATGATTCACAAATGTTCAAAGCGATAGGTGGTGCTGCTTATTTACTAGCCTCACCTATGTGCTATTTCCTAGCTATAGAATGTATTGAGCTAAAACCATTTGCCATTGGCTATTATTCAATGTACTTAGCATTCTTTTTTTTACTTCAAGGGATTTTTTGCTTTCTAAAAGGAGTACAGCATTTAAAACGATTGAAATAATGATGAAACGCTAATTTTCTTGCAAAATCAAGTTTTCACATGAGGAGTCTACAATCGCTCCACCCCAAGCCAAAACCCTAGACAGACGATCGTTCCTGTAGCAAAGGACGATCGTTTATCATTAGTAGATACGGCGATCGTTCCCAACTTACAGTTCTTCGTGCCTACAGTTTTTCGACAGAATGGATTTCGTGTGGTGATCTATACTGATGACCATGAGCCTCCTCATGGACATGTCCTGAAAGGGGAGACGGAAGTTAAAATTGACTTAGGAAGTGAGACCAAACCACCCACAGTTATTTCCTTACGAGGTAAACGAAGTGAGGCAAAAGCAGCTTTAGCACTGGTCATCGATCGGCAGACTGAGTTACTGGAATCCTGGAGGACAATTCATGGAACGCACTGAGCAAGAATTGGATGAGATGTTAGATCAAGCTGAAATGAATGCCAGAATAGCGGACTTGACAGAGCCTCGTGCCATTGCTGCCCATTACGATCGGGACACTGAGAAGATTGTGATTCAGCTTCGAGATGGTTCCACGTTTATGTTTCCCTGTCGTTTAGGACAAGGATTAGCGAATGCCAGCGCTGAAGATCTCGCGGCTATTGAGATTACACCATCCGGTTATGGTTTACATTGGGAACAGTTAGATGTGGATTTGAGTGTTCCATCCTTACTCAAAGGAGTTTATGGGACTCGTGCTTGGATGGAGCAGTTACAGGCGATCGTATAAAGAAAGTTCTAAGGTTATGAGTCAGACATCAGACGATCGATCGGAAAGTGAAATGAGATCCCCATACGACCTGATGCACTTAGAAGTATGGAAAAAAGTTGATCAAGAGGCTACCGATCGTCCTCGCCCCAAGCAAAGACGATCGAAACCTCAAAAACAATCAGTAATCTCTTGAAGAACCTCAGCTAATCCGGGTGCCTCAGAAGCAATCACATTGGTTTCGATGCCATCATGCTTGTGATGTGGAAACGTCGAAAGATTGAGCTTCCCATGATGTCCTGTGTTGTCGTATCGAAAAATAAGCTGTTTCTCGGCAGTCATGTACTGATACGTGTACATTTCCCGATCGACGATCGACGTGGTTTTCACAAACTCTCGAACAGCAAGAATATTTCCATTCGTTAGCATCAGATCACCGTGTACAAATCCTCGATCGTAGCTTCGGACTTCGTAAACTATAGTTGATTCTTGAACGATCGCGCACTGATGGAGCAAGATTTGAATTTGTCGAAAATACTCATTAAGCAACAAATTCAATTCCTCGCAACTGCTCTACATCCTCCAACAAACCT
>JANMIS010001004.1:0-12883 GCA_031375925.1 Synechococcales cyanobacterium OTE_70_concoct_197_sub | reverse complement strand
ATATAAGTGCCCTGAGCATCTTTACCTGCAAACCCAATCATGTGGCAATAGACATGCTCCCACTGCCCAGACTCAATCACCACCGAAGTCCCACAGGCCGAGTTATCCGAGACTTCCACCACCTTACCTGTCCACCAGCTTCGGATATAGCTTCCTTCAGGTGCGGCCATATCTAACCCCCGATGAAACTGAGTACTGCTGCCCGTGCCATCTGGAGACGATCGGTAGCCAAAAGGAGACGTATAAGTTTGAAAATTTTCCACCGGGAAAGAGGCTCCGAGCCAGCTTCCACCCATCGCAGCTTGATTTTGGTCAAAGGCTTGAACAACGGTATTAGAAGAAAAAACAATCCCCAAAGTGATCAACAATCCAACCATCGCTAAGAGAACTCTCTTGGGAGATGACCTGAGTAACGATCGAAGGTAAGAGGACGAGAAAATAGAATGCTTCATGCTGCTTTAAGTAACGTTCAACAATTTAAGTAACGCAATTCTGTATTCCTTAAGAAAGATGCGAATCCGGTGATTTCACGTATCTTTCACGCGATTATCGAAATCTAGGGAAGAAACCCCAATCCAACGATCGCCACACACCATTTCAAAACAGCAGTTCAAAACTGTTCTCTACATAGATACCCGAAGCTCAGAAGAATTAATCACTTTTCTAAAAAAAAATTCTGTGGAACTTCATAAATTCAATCCAAAATCAATTCGGCCAAACCCAGATAACTGATTCCTTCCGGTGTCACCTCAAAGCGGCAAGGCAAAATTTCTAACCCCAACCCAACCGCTTCGCGTAGCAGTTGACCATATTTTGGATCTCGATCGTCCCCCGGCGAAAACCGATCGCAGTCTCCGCGATTGATGAAATACAGCATGACCGCACGAGCCTCTGGAATAATGCTGGCCAATTCACGAATATGTTTTTGGCCTCGGGTTGTGACCGTATCGGGGAAAAGTGCTCGGGTGCCATCAGTCCAGGTGGTGTTTTTGACTTCGACATAGATTGGTTTATCGGTGGTTTCTAAGACCAAATCAATGCGGCTTTTTTCTTGGCCATAGGGCACTTCCGATCGCAAATTCACATATTCACTCAGTTCAGCAATCACTTTTTGCTCGATCGCCGCCTTTGTCACTTTATTGGGCAGCCCTGTGTTGACACCGCACCAGACGGGCCGATCGTTATCATGCACTTCGATCAATTCCCAGGTGTAGGCCAGTTTTCGCGTTTTGCTGTCGCTTTTAGAGACCATGACACGGTTTCCAATCAGACAAACCCCCGTCATGGGACCTGTATTAGGGCAGTGGGCAGTGATTAATTCGCCCGTAGTGAGTTCAATATCAGCAAAAAAACGCTTGTAGCGACTGACCAGTTTGCCTTCGAGCAGTGGAGGATACTTGTATACAAAGGACATGATTTTGGGGATAGCAGTTTAGAGACGCAACAGTGACAATAACCCAAATCCCATCTTTAACGTTTCCGATCGCACCGATCGCACTCCCGATCGCAAAGGCAGTGAGACCTGCGACAACTGAACAGTTCGCGCAGGTAATTCCCAATCCGTCACCTGCAAACCCCGTGATAACAAGCCTTCACTCCAAGCCTCACTCACCACCGACCATTCCAACTGCCAACCAGAATTTCCTTGCGAATCAACGGGTTTCCACAGTGCAATCGCTGCTTCACCCGCCGTCAACTCCACCATCCGAATCAACGTCGCAATCAGCGAGGTGTTATAAATCCGTGACAGCGATCGGGCGGTCGCTATAGAAGTCCCTAAATGGTTGACGTGCGATCGAAACAACGCCCTCGGCATCAGCAACTCCGCCGCCCCCGCATCACAGAGCTTTTCCTTACGCGCCTCATCCCAACTGGACAAATTCAACTCTTTCGCCACATCCGCCTGGGCATCGAACAGCAATTCCATCAGTTCATGGCCTTCTGTAAAGCGCTGCCGAACGATCGGATCCCCTTCCCGAATCAAGATCATTCCCGTCGCACTATTCAGCAAAATTCCCTGTTGATCCTCCAGAGGCACCCGTAGCGGAATTGGCATCCCGAACGCTTCATAGATCTTTTCTAAATCCATCGGTAGCTGATGGCCTAATTTCCCGCTGTCTCGCAAAAAATCAACATAATGAAACACATCTGCCTCGGTTTGAAGTGAGCCGTAGCGATGGAGAAAAGCGTAGCCGGGATGTTGATAGCGGCGATTAGGCTGTGGGTTTGGCTGCTGGTTCGTCTGGTTTATCGGAGACGATCGGCCCATAGACTTCTCCACAGCAAACCCTCAAATAAAAGTCTTTAAGACAACGCCAAAATCAGGCGTATGATTAACCCTAATTATAATCTGTATCCCTAACTATCTGTGCCTTGTATCCCCCTTTGCCGGATGAACCTTTTTAAAACGATCGCTCTCTCCTTCAGCCTATGGTGTCTTTTGAGCACCACAACTTGGGCGACCGAAGTAACGCTCTCCAATTCATCGCCGTCGAATCCATCTCAGTCAAATCTATCCCAGTCCTCCGAATCAATCACCACGCCTCAAGGACAAACGCTAGAGCGATCGGCCCTTTTTGAGAAGCTCTCTAAGCAGCACATTATCTATCTCGGCGAAACTCACGATAGCGCCAGAGATCACCAGCTTCAGCTCGAAATCATCCAAGAACTACACCAGCGTCGTCCCAATCTCACGATCGCCTTTGAACAATTTCAACGGCCTTACCAAAGCGTTCTGGATCGTTATCTTCAAGGCAAAATAACCGAATCTCAACTTGTTGAAAACAGTGAATACAAGAAACGCTGGGGGTTTCCTTGGGCGCTCTACGCTCCGATCGTTCAATTTGCCAAGCAGCAGCAAGTTCCCATGATCGCCCTCAATACCCCTAGCGAAGTCACTCGGAAAGTCAGCCGTCAAGGACTCGAAAGCCTGAATTTATCCGATCGTCGCTTTATCCCACCAATCACTTCCATTCAACTAGGACCGGATTCTTACCGCGATCGTATCCAAAAAATCTACCAAGAAATGCATCAAGGCAAAGGCAATAGTAAAGGCTTCGATCGTTTTTTTGAAGCACAGGTCCTGTGGGATGAAACCATGGCCGATCGACTCCAGCAAGCTGTCAGACAAAATCCCAACGGTCTAATCATTGTCCTCGTTGGCCAAGGACATCTTCTCTATCACGACGGCATTCCTAACCGAGTCAAGCGCAGGTCAGGCTCTCAGCCTCTCCAACAAACGACCATTCTGCTGAACCCAGATCCCAGTTGGGCGCAGCTAGAACCTGTTACAAAGCAGCCGTTGGCAGAGCCTCCCGGAACGGGAATCGCCGATATCCTCTGGTCAACCCTATAATCACCCATTATGCCGCTGCGGAAATAAATACATTGCACCCGATCCCCAAGTCGCCACCACCGATAGCCAAAACATCCCAATCCCCCACCGATCGTCTGGCAAAGGCGCAATCAACAGCGCGATCGACGCAATTTGCACCACCGTCTTAATCTTGCCTGCCAGGTTCGCCCCCGGCACCGAACCGCTCTGCATCGATGGACTGACGCGCCACCCCGCGATCGTCAGCTCCCGCGCCAAAATCAAAAACACCCCCCAAGCCGGAATCTGCCTCAGCTCCACTAGAGACATCAACGGCGCTAGCACCATCAACTTATCCACTAACGGATCCAAAAACTTCCCTAACTCCGTCACTTGATTCAACCTGCGGGCCAGATAACCATCCAACCAATCCGTCCCCGCTACCACCAGAAAAACTACCATCAGGATCCACCGAGTCTGGGCTGTAGGAACTTGCAAGCCATAGAGCATGATCGGCACCCCCAGCAGTCGGGAAATCGTGATCCAAGTGGGTAAATTAATCGCTGATAGATTCATAGTCAGTCCCTAGAAGCAAGATCGATCGTTTCTATCCTCTCAAGAATCAAGCCCCCAACGCAAAAAAGGGAGCCGATTTAGCTCCCTTTTTCTAAGTCATCAACTTCTAAGTCATCAACTCGGGCTGGCCGAAACACACTTTTCAACCAGGATTCTTTAGCCTAATTTCTAGCAAGCACCTTTCTTAGCAAACACAACCCATACGGTCTTAACGAGCAGCTTCACATCGTAGAATACAGACCATTTCGCTTGATAATCTAAATCCATTCGGACGATATCTTCGAAGTCTGTGACGCTAGAGCGACCATTTGCCTGCCATTCTCCAGTGATTCCCGGTTTCACCGCTAAGCGCTGCCAGTGATGACGATCGTAATTTGCGACTTCATCCAGACTCGGTGGCCGAGTCCCCACTAGGCTCATTTCGCCAAACAGGACGTTCAAAAACTGTGGAAACTCATCCAGGCTAGTCTTGCGAAGAATCCGGCCTACAGCGGTAATCCGGGGATCATCCTTCATCTTGAAGATGTGGCCCGAAGCTTGATTCTGAGAAGCGAGGTTCTTCTTCAGGGCATCGGCATTGTTAACCATCGATCGGAACTTCCAAATTCGGAATGTTTGCCCCTGTACGCCACAACGGATTTGGCTGTATAGAATGGGACCTGGATTATCGAGTTGGATGGCGATCGCAATGGGAATGAATAAAATCGCCGTAATCACCAAGCCCACCAAAGCGCCGACAATATCTAGCAGACGCTTCCCTACACTGTTGACGGAAAGGTGCTGCGGATAAGCAGTGGCGTAAGCTCTATTGTAAAGTGATTGCTCAGTGGGGTTAGAAATCATTGTAGGTGAGGGCTGAGTGGCCAGCGATCCTTCGATGGTACGAAGAACGTTTTTTTGGGCTGGCTTGAGAAGAGAGGATTGCTTGGAAGAATGAGTAATCACGGGTGTGTACAGAGTTGAGATGGATTCGAATTGACCTATATCCACATACTAGGCGGACCCTCCATTTAAACCCCAGCCAAAATCAGCGTTTTTGCCTAAACTTTAGATGTCCTCCGGCTTTTATGAAGTTCAGGTGGTTCGAGAACGCGTAATGGGTCTTGGAGAGAGACCAACAATTGGGAAATACCTATCGTCAGGACTAGGTTATTCAACGGAAGAAACGGCTATGCCTCGAAAAAAAATCTCTGCCAAACTTTCAACAGTTTGGCAGAGATTCAAATGACATCAGGTTTTGGGGCCTCTTAGAGGGATGGAACGTCCGAAAATAAGTCATCCATTTCAGATAACGTCATCTCAGGTTCAGAGGAGGTCTGGAAGGGCTTTCCCAAGGTTGTGAATAGACCTTCAATGGTGAGGCTGTCATCGTCCATCGGCTGTTTTCGGGCAACATCTGTGGAGGCTACCCCCAAAGATAGAGGCTTAATTATTGCGTCAACTTGCTGAGGTCTGATATTTAAGCTTGACGGTTGTTCAGAAAGATGAGATTTGGCAGGCGAGGTTGTATCAAAATCAGCAAAGAAAAAATCGATCGATTCATTCATAGGACTATTCACGATCGCCGCTTCGGAGGGCGCAGGGAGCGGAGTAGATGCCATTTGAGAGTCTGAACTGGATTCTGAACTGGATAAAGCAGAATCTGCTTCTAAATCGACTGCTCTCTCTGGCAAGACGATCGCCATATCCCGACCGACCTGCTGGGCGAGACGGTTAACCAAAGTTGAAAACAACACCTCACCCTGGTAGCCCAAGTGATGCATCCGATCGAGTCCTGCGTGGAGGGTTGTCTGGTAGACTTCAACATTTTTTTGCATCGACCCAAAGACGAGTTGAAGGCTACTGTCCATACTGGTCAAAAGAAAATCAGTCCGTTCTCGGAGAGATTGGAGTCGAGCGAGTTCAGCTTCATCTAGGGAATGGGCCTGCGAGGCTGCTTTTTGTGAAGCAGTAGGAATGGTTTGGGTTAAGTTGAGGCGAAGGGTCTCGCAGTCTGCTACGAGCTGAGCTTTCTGAAACATGAGTGCTTGAACTTCTTCTTGGAGAGCGGTGCGTTGGTTCCCAAGGGCTGCCATGTCTGCTCGCAGAGGATTCATGACCTCTTGACGCAAGCGCTGTAATTCTAGAGCTAGATGAGTCTCGGCCCTGCCGACAGCAGCGGGATTAGTCGTTGGAATCAGTTGTAGGGCAGTCTGTGCTGAGGGTTGGGTGGGACGCTGCTGCATCACCAAAAAATTGCGGCATTGTTCGAGTGCCTGACGTTGAAGCCTATGGCTTGTAAAAATTGTCCAAAATTTTCGACTTCTCGTTTGTCGTAAGACACGATCGACTTCGCTAATCATGGACTGAATTGGGTCGTTTGGGTAGGTCACGGGCCGTTCCTCAGCAGTATCGGGGGATTCTGGTGCAACGGTTTTAGAGTGCCCTCTTTTAACCAGAAGTTACGTTTTAGTCTTCCCAGAGAACTTCACTCTAGGCTGAGGCTGAAGGTTAGGGCTAAATTTGGGCGTAAATATTATGTATTTGGAGCAATTAATCTAAGCTATAAGGGGAGTGAGCCAAAGCGGCAATCTATTTTTGTGAAAGGGGGCCTCTCCTTCCTAGTCTAGGTAAGACGATCGGGCTACAATCTCAGCGGTCATTGGGGTGGGTATGGAAGATTTTCATTCACGGGACGAACGGCAGGTTATTCGATCGGCTCCTTTTTTTGAGGGGTTGCCGAGCGATGCAGTCGATCGTGCGATCAATCATGTGGTGCTGCGAACCCATCCAGCCAATCAGGTGATGCTGCTGGAGAATGACTGGGGAAATTCGGTGTACTTTATTTTGAGTGGATGGGTGAAGATTCGCACTTACAACTTAGATGGGAAAGAGGTGACGCTAAACATTGTTGGTAAGGGTGAATTATTTGGAGAGATGGCAGCGTTGGATGAGGTGCCGCGATCGACAGATGTGATTACGTTAACGCCCACGTTAATCGGCAATATGCCCTCCCAAGATTTTGTTCATTTGCTCAGTGCTGAACCTAAAGCCGGGATTCGGTTGGCTAAGCTGATGGGCCGAAGATTGCGTCAGGTTAATCGCCGACTGCGGTTGCGAGAGTCGGATAGTATGTCTCGTGTGGCAGATGTGATTTTGTTTTTGGCGGAAGGACAGGGCGTGAAGGTTGAAGGTGGAATTGAGGTGCCAAATTTGCCGCACCGTGAGCTGAGTAGCTTGAGTGGACTAGCTCGGGAGACGGTGACGAGGGTATTGAGTAAGTTGGAAAAAAAGGCGCTGATTGTTCGCGATCGGGATCTTTTATGCATCCCGGATTTGCAGGCTTTGGAGAAGATGATGCTTTGAAAAATTTAGAATTTAGAATTTAGAACTGAGAACCTAGCTTTGAATCAGCTGAATGATGAGTTTGGTCGCGAAGGTGATTTCGAAGGCGACTTTTTTGTCGTCGAGGCTCCAGAGTTCGAGGGCGCAGTCGTCTTTGGGGTTTTTGGGATAGAGGGATAACTTGGGTGACGTTTGGGGGAATGAGCCTTGGGTGAATTGAATATGGTCGATCGCAGAGATTTTGCGGCGATCGAGAGCGACGGCGAGACGAAGTAGCGGACTGAGTTGGTCGATGACTTTGCGGTAGCGTTTGCTGATGACGCTGCGATAGCTGTCATGTTTCTTTTTGGGTGCGCTTTTGCGATGGTAGCGGGCGAGGTTTGCGATCGTTTGGATTTCGACTTCGGTGAAGCCAAGGAGTTCGGCGTTGCGGACGAGGTAGTAGGAATGTTTATGATGTTCGGCGTGGCTGACATGGTGGCCGCAATTGTGCAAAATGGCAGCGGACCACAGGAGTTCCCGCTCTTCTTCGCCCCAGTAGTGGAGCCAGTTTTGGGATTGATCAAAGAGTTGCAGGGCAAAGTTCGCGACCTGTTCACTGTGGACTAGGTTGACGTTGAATTTTTGGGCGGTTTTGTATACGCTTCGACGGCGGACGGAGGCTTGATAACGCAGTCGGTCTTCGATCAGGCCGTGGGTAAGCATCCAATCGACGACGACGCCTTCTCGGAGCGATCGTTCACAGATCTGGATTTTGGGGATTTTCAGTTGGGTCATGACTTCCAGCAGAATCATGGCTCCTGCTAGAAGGATTTCGGCGCGACGATCGGACATGCCGGGGACTAGGAGCCGATCGCTGTACTTTAGCTGTCGAAGTCGCAGAACCCAGTCTTTGAGATTTTGCAGGGTGAATTGGTAGCCGTGTAGCGGGGATGGGATGGTGCCGAGGCTTTGGCGGGCTTGGAGGATGGCGATCGCTTCGATGGTGCCGGAGGTGCCGACCATGCGGAGCGGTTCGCCCGGTTTGAGTTCGGCGCGGATCTGTTCGATCGGGCGTTCTAACATGCCGCGAATATAGGAACTCAGCGCGATGAATTCGGCGGGGGTGATGGGGTCTGATTTGATGTATTCATGGGTCAGCCTAACAGCTCCTATTTTGGTGCTGGTGAGCGATCGGGCTTCGTGACCATCGCCCAAAATGAGTTCGGTGGAGCCGCCGCCGATGTCCATAATTAAATGGGGTTGGTCATTTAGGCTCATGCCTGAAAGGACGCCGAGATAAATTCGCCTTGCTTCTTCGGGTCCCGAGATGAGGTTCACCCAAAGCCCTAATTTCTGTTCGATTTCTTTGAGAAAGTCTGCGCCATTGGGGGCTTCGCGGACGGCACTGGTGGCCACGGCAATGATGGCTTCGGCCTGTAAACTTTTGGCAACTTCTTGGCAGCGGGCGAGGGCGATCATGGCGCGCTGAATGGCAGCGGGGGTGAGATTTCCGGTGGCTTGATCTCGATCGCCGAGGCGGACGGTGGATTTTTCGCGGGCGATGATTGTGAAGGCGGGGATGGCAGGTTCGATTTTGGCGATCACCATGTGGATGGAGTTGGTGCCGATGTCGATCGCGGCCAGGATGGAGTCCCGGTCTTTGGGAGGGGCTTTTGGGGATGGCGGAATATAATCAACGTCGGTCATTGGGTATCGAGCCTCCGGGGAACGGAACAGAATGCTTTGGGGGCGTTTTTGTTCTTCTAGGTATATTACTGGTTTGCGGAGAGGATTCAAAGGGCTTTTCCGGATCGTCATAAAGCTGATAAAGTTCGATTGGCTACCGCTTCTATTACTTTACAAAGAATTTATGTCAGGTTCAGAATCTACCTTCGGTGCGATCGTTCGGCTTTTGCGTTGGGATAAGCCCGAAGGCCGATTGATTTTGATGTTGCCTGCGCTTTGGGCGGTGTTTTTGGCGGCGCGGGGCTATCCTTCGATGGGGCTTGTGTTGATTGTGGTCGTCGGTTCGATTGTAACGAGTGCAGCGGGCTGTGTGGTGAATGATCTGTGGGATCGCGATATTGATCCGAAGGTGGCACGAACTAAAAATCGTCCTTTGGCGTCTCGTCGTTTGTCCGTCAGTGTGGGTGTGGTGGTGATGTTGCTGGGGTTTCTCTGTGCCTATGGGTTGACGTTGTTTTTAAATGCTCAAACGTTTTGGCTTTGTGTTGCAGCGGTGCCTGTCATTGTGTTGTATCCAGCGATGAAGCGAGTGTTTCCGATTCCGCAGTTGGTGTTAGCGATCGCTTGGGGTTTTGCGGTGCTGATTTCCTGGAGTATGGTGAGCTGTGGGGCTTTGCCGGGGGCGACGGTTTGTTTGGGGTTTGAGAATTGGATGCTTTGGGGGGCGGTGGTGTTTTGGACGTTGGGATTTGATACGGTGTATGCAATGTCCGATCGGGCGGACGATCGGAAGTTGGGGATTTATTCGAGTGCGTTGTTTTTTGGAAAGCAGGCACCGCAGGCGATCGGCTTCTTTTATTTCGCGACTTCTTTGCTATTGGCGAAGCTGGGTCAGGTGATGGGGTTGGGCTGGATGTTTTGGGCTTGTTGGCTGCTGGCATCGGGGCTGTGGGCTTTGCAGTCAGTGCGCTTGATGGAGCCGAGGGTGCCCCATTGGTTTTATGCGGCGAGTTTTCGGCAGAATGTGGCGATCGGGTTTATTTTGTTGGCGGGCATGATTGCGGGAGTTTGGCAGGTGTAATCTCAATCGAGGGATGGGGATGAGGGCGAATCTGTCACAACAATCAGGGTATTTGGTATGAATATGCTAAATGAATTACCAAATTAAAACTCGGCAGAATTAGGGTTTGGGGAGGGAGTGAGCGATCGTCCCCGCACAGTCTTCCAACCCAACTGAGACTTCAACCATTGCAACCCAAACAAAATCACAAACGCTGGATTATTAATTACATAGCGTTTCCATAGTCGCCTTGGCTCCATACACAGACGATATAGCCATTCCAAACTCAAACGCATCATCCATCTCGGAGCCTGAGACACCTCCCCCGCATGGAACCGAAACGCCGCCCCGACCCCGATCGTCACCGCTCGAATCTTCCGATGGTGTTGCGCCATCCACAACTCCTGCTTCGGACAGCCTAAAGATACAAATACCACCGACGCACCCGAGGCATTAATCCGATCGCAGTCGTCTAGCATCTCCTCTGGCGTCATCGTTCGAAACGGCGGCGAATAAGATCCCGCAATTTGCAATCCCGGATAGCGTGCCAAAAGCTTAGACTCCAGCCTTTCCAAGGTCTCCCAAGATGCCCCATACAGATAAATCGACAACCCCAACTCCGCCGCCCGATCGCACCAAGCTAACATCAGATCCGGCCCATATACCCGACTTTGCTTCTTGCGTCCCAGCAACCGCAGCCCCAGCACTATAGGCATTCCATCCGGCGTCACTAGCTTCGCCTCGTTTACCACTGCTCGGTAAGCTCGATTCCAATAGGCCGTCATCACCACATGCACATTCGCTGCAATGACATACCCCGACTGCTGAGTCGCTGCCATCTCCGCCAACCGATCGCACACAGCGCCGTAGCTCGTACAATCCACCCAAGAATTTAAAATCTTGGCCCGAGGTGCTTGTATGAAAGGCTCCGAGGGGCGCGGGGGTTGGGATTGAGTCATGGGTGTTGAGGGGGAGAGATGGTCGGTAGCTCTATCTTACCCATCCCATACTTTCCGGCTAACCGCAGCCCAAAACAAAACAGCCCCCACAGCCCGCCGTAGCCCCACACAATTTTCAACATCTCTCGAAACCGTTTCCCTTTGCCCGTTGTGGTCAAGTTGTTCCCCGTCACGCGGTAACCTGCCAGACAATCTCTCACTCGCACAAAATCATACCGCTGTGAAACTCGAATCCAATAATCCCAATCAAAGGCATAGCGATAATTTAACGATAATTCCCCTGTAGATTGAATCACCGATCGGCGCAAAAAGGTCGCAGGCTGAGTGATAAAGTCATGAGTTAATAATGCCCGTCTTGAATAACTTCGAATATTTGTAACAGGCTTTAACAAGTTGTCGTTTGCATCTAAATATACTGCTTCACCATAAATTGCATCAGTATTAGAATGATCTAAAAAGTAACTGTTTACTGACTTAAAAGCCTGATCTAAATACACATCATCCGCATTTAACCAAGCAAAAATATCTCCTGTTCCAAGTTTCCACCCTGCATTAATAGCGTCCGCTTGGCCTCGATCGGGCGATCGGATAACTTGGATTTGTGGGTGGTTCTCATACTTTTTTAGAACTTCAATTGTGCCATCTGTCGAGCAATTGTCTAAAATAAAATATTCAATTTCAACCGTTGGTCCCGCTTGATTTAAAACGCTTTGAATCGTCCGTTCTAAATAGAGGCCTTGCTGATAGGAGGGAGTGACGATCGTAAATTTCATAAATATAATTGCTTTGAAACTAGAACGGTGGACTTGGAGAGATCATCGGCAGCACGGCGGGATCTATCTTTGGTTGCGGCAGCAGAGCCTCAGAGGGCGGTGGGGTGGGAGGTTTCGCGACCGCAGTGCGTGGAAGATCAATGCGGAAAGCAGAACCCTTACCGAGTTGACTCGTTACCGTAATGTGGCCGCCCATCATTTGCACCAACCATTTTGTAATTGCAAGTCCTAGTCCAGTTCCCGCATGGCGGCGCGTCATCGACTGATCAATCTGACGAAACTCTTCAAAAATATAGGGAATGTTTTCGGGTTCAATTCCAATGCCTGTATCACGAACAATGACAGTAATCCGATCGTCACCCACTTGCTTTGTTTCGACTGTCACGCTCCCTTTATCTGTAAATTTCAATGCATTAGAGAGCAAATTGACCAATACCTGACGTAGACGCGTTCTATCATTAATAATAATATCATTCGTTAATTGTGAGTTAATTACCAGTTGAATTTGCTTTTGTTCAGAAAGCGATCGAAGTTCGGCAATAGTGACGTTTAATAGAGCGGCTAAACTAATTTTTTCCAACTTGAGATCTAGTCTCCCTGCTTCAATTTTTGAAAGGTCTAAGATATCGTTAATTAAAGCTAAAAGGTTTTTACCATTATTAAAAATACGACCTACCATATCAAGCTGAGAATCTGACAACTTTTGGCGCTGCAACAATTGAGAAAATCCAATGATGGCATTCATAGGAGTCCGTAACTCGTGGGACATGGTGGCTAAGAAGTGGGATTTTAGCTGTGCGGCCTCGCGAAGCTTCAAGTTTTGGATTTGGATTTGTTGGCGTTGGCTTTCGAGTTCCTGATTTTGTTGCGATAGGAGCGTGTTTTGAAAAGCCAGCCGTTCTTCGCGTTCTTCTAAAGCGTTGATCAACTTCGCATTGTCAATGGCGATCGCCGCCTGCTCACTAAACGCCAACAGCAACCGTAAATCCTCTTCATCAAAAGCCGTCGCATCCTCCCAATTTCCCAAAGCCAATACTCCAATGCGTCCAGCTTGGGGTGATTCGATCGCCACGACACACATCGCTGCTGGGAAATTCGGTAAGTCCGGTGCCAGCTTATCCCCGTGCCGCAATACTGCCGATTTGCCTGTGCTAAACACTTGACCGATGGCCCCATGCTGCGGCTCAAAGGTTTGCTCAATATTGAAATC
>JANMIS010000999.1:0-12310 GCA_031375925.1 Synechococcales cyanobacterium OTE_70_concoct_197_sub | reverse complement strand
GATTTTAAGGCTTCCCGATCGCCCCACTCAGGACCCTGCAACGTCAATTCCACAGGATTTACTTTAAGAAGTTCTGCCACTGCCGCCACCAGCAAATCCAAACCCTTGTTATGGGCATCAAACCGACCCAAAAAATAAATCTTAGGAATACCAGAACTACGCCATTTCAAACTAGACTCCGCCACAACGTCCGCCGCATCAAATCCATTCGGGAGCGCGATCGTCCGGGTTTTGATTCCGCGTTTTCTCAAATACTGCTGATGACGTTCATCCAGGATTTGTACAGCCCAAGCCGATCGCAGCATCGGAGCCTCCTGTAACCACCAATAAATGATTTTGAGGAGCTTGTTTTTTTGAAAAATCGCAGGATGATAAGGATCGTGTGGCGCAATAATGTAGGGAATATTTTGCCGTTTTAACAGCCTTGCAAAAGCTGCAACGCTCCGATGAAAAATCCCATTTAAAATCACCCGATCGTCCCGCCCAATCGATCGCTTAACATAGGTGATCAAATCCGGTGAAAGCTTTAGACTCGGGTGAGTGTTCGCAGCGGGGAAGACCCGAATATCATAGCCAAATTCACTAAGCCGATCGCCCGAAACAGGCCCTTCACCCAAAACCGTCACCGACTCTCCCAAAGTTACTAACCCCGTGGCAAGCCCATGGACAGCCTTTGCCACCCCTTCATTACAGGGCGAATCATGAAGCGGAAAATGTTTGAGGTAAAAAAAGAATCGCATATAACAATGATGAACCCTATCTAAATATTTTGCCTATCGACTTCATTCTAGGCATGTGACCCAAACTCGCCGTCTGCGACAAAATCTCCTCAAACAATCGCACATATTGCCCCGCCTGACGCACCCCATCAAATTCCCGCTCTGCCTTCAGACGCGCCTCCTGACGTAACCGCTGCTGCCGATCGGCATCACTCAACACCCAAGCAATTCCCCGCGCCAAATCATCCGCTCGATAAGGCTGAGCCAAATACCCATTCCGCTCATGGTCTACAATATCCCTCGGACCAGTCGCATCAAAGGCTACCACCGGAGTCCCGCAGGCCAAGGCTTCACAGGCCGTATGCCCAAAGGCTTCCTGCTCTGACGGCACCACCATCACATCCGCGACACTGTAAAGCTCCGCCAGATAACGATCGTCCTGAATCGACCCCAAATTCGTCACCGGGCAACACGAATTCCGAAGCATCTCTGACGAATCAGCCCCAAACACCACAAATTGAATTCGATCGCCCCACCCGTTCGCCGTCAAACATTGAATCGCCTTTAGCAAATGATGCGATCCTTTACGAGCATCATCCAATGCATTTAAAGCGCCAAATAAAATGACTTGACGATCGAGGGGAAGTCCCAGCGCTTGACGTGCCTCCCGTCGATCATGGTCCGATCGCTGCGGTACAAACTGCTGCAAATTCAAACCGTGATGAATCACCTCAATGGGGCGATCGTGAAACAAAGCGCTTTTCTGTGCCGCATCCTTGAGCCAGTGAGAGGGCGTGACTAGGGTTAGATGAAGATTTCGCCAAGCTCGCGACTTCCGCTGCCAAACCCACCGAGAAAGATCGCAGTCTTGACGACTTTGCAAAGCCGGACAATCGCCGCAGTGACGCACATAGCCTTCGCAGGATTCACTGTAGTGACAGCCGCCTGTAAAAGCCCACATATCTCGCAAAGTCCAGACGATCGGCTTGCGGATTTGACCGATCGCTTCGACTGATAAATAGCCATTACAGATCCAATTGAGATGAACTAGATCGGGATTTAGGTTCGCGATCGTCGAGCCTGCACCATTGGGAAGCCACTGCGTCGAGAATAATCCTGATGTGCGTCTGGGATATCGCAACAGAGGAAAATCTCCCATCCTCCGGGAAACCTTCGCCGCCCAAGATCCATGTCTCAAGATATTCGGATCCCGCAGAGCATCATCCTGAATCAACGGATCCCGCACGAGCATTCTGGCCTTTACATCTAAACTTTGCAGCCCTCTATAAAGGCGATGGGCACCTCTCGCGGCCCCGCCTCGCTCATCCGAATCACTCAGTAACAGAATATCCATAAGACTCCGGGTTTTGAAGAGTGTCCAGGTGCCTATGAAACCGCCTTATCGAGTTCATTCGCTAAGCCCTGTTCCAGAACAACACTTTCGTAGGTTCCGGTCTTGATAATCTTCCCCGCGTTCATCAAGTACACCCGATCGCAATGCTTAATCGTTGTCAAACGGTGCGCAATAATAATCAGCGTTTTCTGGCCGCCCAGCGCTTTCACCGCATCACTCACCAAGCTTTCTGTCTCGTTGTCCAAGGCAGCAGTCGCCTCATCTAAGATTAGAATCTGTCGATCGTGATACAGGGCACGGGCAATCCCCACTCGCTGACGTTGCCCCCCAGACAGGCGCATTCCCCGCTCACCCACAATGGTATTGACCCCCTGTGGCAGGTTCTCCACCAGTTCGAGCAGTTGGGCTGCTTCTAAAGCGCGTTGCATTTGTTCATGATTAATCAAATGATCCGGCACGCCGAAGGCCACATTTCGCAAAAGTGTATCTTCTGTTAGATAAATGCTCTGCGGGACATAGCCAACCAACTGCTGCCACGATCGCAACTGCCCATAAACCGAAACGCCATCCACTTTAATATCGCCAGATTCTGGTGTCAGCAATCCAAGGATCAAGTCCACCAACGTCGTCTTCCCAGCGCCAGAGCGGCCAATCAACGCGATCGCCTCACCCCGTTTAAACGTAAAAGAAACGTGATCGAGCGCAGGAGAAGGAATTTCGGGATAGTGATAAACAACATTAGAGACTTCTACCTGATGATCAAATTTCATCACCGGAATCGCAGGTCGGGATCCCATCCAAGTCTCAGGGGACGATCGAAGGGATGCCACATTTGCATCGGGGATCGCTTCGAGTTCTTTTAAGGCAAAGTAGATCTTATCCAGCGCCGAACCCGCATAGCGGACTTGGCTCGTCCCATTCACCACCGTACTCACACAGGGCAATAGACGGATCGAAGACATCGCAAAAATGCCCAAAACCGCATTCAAGCTGCCCGCACTGCCCTTATCAAAGGCCAAAAACGCCCAAGTAAAAATCACTAAGAAGGTAATCAAAAAGGCTTCCATCAAATATCGAGGCAGGTTAGAAAAGGCGTAAAAGGAGGATCCAGAGATGGCATAACGTTTAAATTCTCGATCGACCTGCTGCTCAAAGTAAGGCTCACATCCCAGCACCCGAATCTCCTTCACCCCACCAAAGCTATCATTCAGCACCCGAATGGATTCTTCAAACGACTCCGTCCGATCGCGCCCCCACTGCCCAATCCGGGTTTTAAACTGCTGCAACAGCCCAAACGAAACCCCCACAATTCCCGCCACTGCAAAAACAGCATAGGCATTCGTCACCATGAGAAGGGTCACGATCGTCAAAATAATCAGCACATTAGAAAATGCAAACAGCAAAGGCAGAAGCGCCATCTGGGAAAAAATTTCTGTCTCATTCACCACCGTTTGAACCAGTTCAGCGGAGTTGTGCTTCAAATGATAGGTGTAGGGCGCACGAGAGTAGGCATACATCAACCTCGCCGCAATCCATCGCCGCTGCATTGCCCCAAACCGATGAATATAGCGCTGCACACTGAAGCCTAAAATAGACTTCACATAAAAGGCTAGGATGACAATACTGCCCAGGATTAGACGAATTTGGTCATCAGAGGGATTTTTTAACCCAACAGCCCCCGACAGGTCACTCATAAAATCAATGAGTGGTCGGTTACGCTCTGCATCTGTGGCAACCGCAATAAAGGGACCAATCATCCCCAAGCCGAGTGCTTCTAACACCGAAGACACCACTGCAAACAGCATTAGTATGGCAAGCTGCCGCCGCCGCCCTGATAACACGTAGAAAAATTTGGACAGATACCCTTGCATCCTAGCAATCCCTTATTATTTGTACTTATTATTTCTATTAAGGACCTTACTCCTAAAATCAAGGAGCTAGCCCCTCTATCCTAGATCTGTATTATTCAACTCAACTAAATTCCCAAGCACAACCATGACAAGCTAATGCAAGGGAACGTTGGAGAATCAGTCCGCTCATTTTAATGCGCTACTAAGACATCATTCCTCAAAAATATTGAGTTCGAACTTAAGGGAACAGAATAAGCCAGTAGATGTGCCAATTATGACATCCCCTTCCGCTTTTGTTCACTCCGTCTAAAGTGGGAGACGATACCCAAAAACGATCGTCCGACTGACTGAGATAAAAAACTTGAATCCATGAAATATTCACCATAAGGGTGTGATTCTGAACTGGAACAATTTTTGATGAATATATTTTTCGTTGAAAAAAAACGGTTAAGTGCTCTGTGACACTTAGAACAGAGGCGATCAGCGTGTTTTTGTCCTGAAATAGACACAAAGTGCATAACTCACACAAGTCAATGAACTATCAAGAAGAGGACAATATCTGTAGAAAGCAGACTACTTCTCTAGAAAGAAGTGATTAGATGGTGGCTTCTTAGCTTTTTCTAGATCTCCTTTTAATCAAATTCACAATTCAATACGACCTTATGCTTCATCATCACCCCAAAGTCAGTCTCGGCATTCCGGTCTACAACGGTGAAAATTATTTGTCAGCTTGTCTGGAATCTCTACTCAGACAAACGTTCAGCGATTTTGAAGTCATTATCGTAGACAATGCCTCTACAGACCAGACTGCTGAAATTTGCCAAAACTTTACAAAAAAAGACGATCGGATCCGTTACTATCGCAATCCAACTAATATTGGTCCCATTCGTAACTTCGATCGGGCCTTCCAGCTAGCAACAGGCACCTATTTTAAATGGTGTGCCCACGATGATCTCTGTGCGCCAGAGTTTATTGAAAAATGTGTCGAAGTTTTAGATGCAGATCCGACTGTTTCGCTCTGTTATTCAAAAATGAAAGTCATTAATGAAGCAGGCGACATCACCGAAACTTATTCCTATCCCCTACCTTTAGATCATCCCAAAGTTGAAAAGCGGTTTCAAACTGCAATCTGTGTCGATCATCGTCGTCACTCGGCTATCGAAATCTTTGGGGTCATGCGGCGCGATACGATGGCTCAGATTCCTCCTCAAGGCTTGTATGCGAGAGGGGATAGCGTTTACTTAGCCCGAGTGGCATTAGCAGGACGTTTCCATGAGATTGATGAGTATCTTTTCTTTAATCGTGACCATGGCGATCGTGGATCCCGTGGGGCCGCCATTAGCGATCGAAGCCGCACCAAAATGGCCAAAATTTTAGGCGTGGGACCGCTCCCACCCACGGAATGGTTTGATCCTTCTAGAATTGGTACGTTTACTTTTCCAGAATGGAACCTTGTGCGGGAATACTGGATCTCGATGACGATCGTTCCACTTAAAAAGCGCGATCGATTGAAATGTTACAAGTCCTACAGCATTTGGTTATTAGGCCATATTCCTAAGCTATCTCGGGACGTTTTGATTGCGGGTGAAATGTTGCTTCAACGGATTTCTCCACGATCGAACAACGTTTCTCCTATTCACACAAGGAGTGCAGTTAAGTAGTACGATCGCCTGAGATAGTCAAGTTCCTAATTACTCAAATACTGCCTAAACTACCGTCAATCTACCTATAATTTATGAAAGTTGCAATACTAGCGGGTGGCCTTGGATCACGTCTTGCTGAAGAAACTGAAGCCAGACCTAAGCCCATGGTCGAAATCGGTGGAAAGCCAATTCTTTGGCACATTATGAAACACTACTCTGGCTATAATTTCAATGATTTTGTCATCGCTTTGGGTTATAAGGGTGATTACATCAAGAAGTATATGTCTGACTACGGCAAACTCGACGGCAACCTCAGAGTAGACATGCGAACTGGCGAAGTTGAGCGCCATGGCCACAGCACTCCCGACTGGAAACTCGAACTCATCGAAACCGGAGCTAAAACTCAGACAGGCGGCAGAATTAAACGTCTTGCACCATACCTACACAAAGAGCGGTTTATGTTGACCTGGGGCGATGGCGTCTCCAACGTTGATCTAGATGCTCTTTTAGCCTTTCACAAATCCCACGGAAAGCTAGCAACCCTTACAGCAGTTCGTCCTCCCGCTAGGTTTGGCCACTTAAAAATAGACGGCGACCAAATTACTGAATTCACGGAGAAGCCACAGATCGGTGAAGGTTGGATTAACGGCGCGTTCTTCGTTTTAGAACCGCAAATTTTTGACTATATTGACGGCGATTCTACCCATTGGGAAAAAGAGCCACTAGAGCGGCTTGCTAAAGATGGTCAATTGATGGCTTATCACCACAATGATTTCTGGCAATGCATGGATACGATTCGTGAGAAAAAACTACTTGAATCCATCTGGGCTTCGGGCAATGTGCCTTGGAAAACTTGGAAAGACTAAGCTAATTAGTGCTAATTAGTTTGGATGCATAAGCTTGAATTTCAGACTAGCTACAACACCTTAACGCTACCAAAATAAGGACTGGCAACACATGCGTGTATTACTAACGGGGCATCGCGGTTACATCGGAACTATTCTCACGCCTATGCTTTTGGCAGCAGGCCATGAAGTGGTAGGAATGGACACAGACTTATACTCACGCTGTACATTTGGCGACACCATTCCCGAGATTCCCACCATTCAAAAGGACATTCGCGACGCAGAAGCTTCTGACTTAGCAGGCTTTAATGCGGTGCTTCACTTAGCGGGCTTATCGAACGATCCTTTGGGTGATTTAAATCCTCAATTGACCTTTGATATCAATCACTTAGCTTCAGTTCATCTAGCGAAACTCGCGAAAGCTGCTGGCGTTAGTCGGTTTATCTTCTCCTCATCTTGCAGCAACTACGGATCCGCTGGCGAAACACCCGTAGATGAGACCTCTGAACTCAACCCTGTAACGCCCTACGGCAGTTCTAAAGTTTTCACTGAGCGTGACGTTGCGCCAATGGCAGACGATAATTTTTCCCCAGTCTTTCTGCGTAGTGCGACAGCCTACGGCGTTTCACCTCGTTTGCGCTTTGACTTAGTGCTGAACAATTTGGTAGCTTGGGCCTTCACCACAGGCAAAGTTCATATTAAGAGTGATGGCACCCCTTGGCGTCCGATCGTCCACATTGAAGATATCTCCCGCGCATTTGTCGCCGCTTTAGAAGCCCCACGCGCGGCAGTGCATAATCAATCGTTTAACGTGGGCCGATCGACGGAAAACTACCGTGTTCGAGAGATTGCCGATATTGTTAAAGGCGTCGTTCCAGGCTGTGAGATTGATTTTGCAGAGGATGCAGGCCCAGACTTGCGCTGCTATCGCGTAAGCTGCGAAAAAATCGCCAAAGCATTGCCTAATTTCCAACCTCAATGGACAGCCCAAAAAGGCGCTGAAGAGCTTTACAACACCTACAGGAAAGTGGGTTTGCAACTTGAAGATTTTGAAGGGGAACGTTACAAGCGAATTGCTCACATCAAACTCTTGATTACTGATGGCAAGTTGGATACTAATCTGCGTTGGCAAACTGCCACCTTGCAGACTGTTGCAGTATAAATCCACCAAATCCTCCTTGAAATAAAGGGGGATTTCTTTAATTGCACACCCAGCCAAACCTCACTTTATGACTTACGAATCTATTAAAAACTGCCGTGCCTGTGGAAGTTCAAACCTCCAGACGATCGTAGAATTCGGCATCACACCTTTAGCCGATGGCCTCGTCAAAGCAGAAAACCTCGACCAGCCTGAAATCAAAGTCCCGTTGACGTTAGCCTTCTGTCCTGAAAGCGGCCTAGTTCAAATTCTCGAAACAGTACCACCGGAAATTCTGTTTTGCCGAGACTATCCTTATTTCTCATCCGTGTCACCCATGCTGATGAAGCATTTTGGAGATAGCGCTCAAAGTTTGATTGATAATCGTAGCTTAAATGAGAAAAGTCTGGTTATTGAAGCCGCCAGTAATGATGGCTACATGCTCAATACTTTCGTTCAATCTGGTGTTCCAGTCTTGGGCATTGATCCAGCAGAAGGCCCTGCTAATCGTGCGATCGAACGCGGCATCAATACTTTAAATACATTCTTCACTGAAGAACTCGCTAATTCCCTCAAAGCCGAAGGCAAACAGGCTGATGTGTTTTTGGCAAACAATGTTTTGGCTCACGTCCCAGATTTAAATGGATTTATTCGGGGAATTAAGGCATTGCTGAAGCCCGATGGTGTGGCGGTGATTGAATGTCCCTATGTTGTGGACTTAGTAGATCACGGTGAATTTGACACCATTTATCACCAGCATTTGTGCTACTTCTCCGTCACGGCGCTCGATCGGCTTTTCCGCAGTCATGGCTTGTTTTTAAACAACGTCATTCGGACGACGATTCACGGTGGATCGCTGCGGTTGTTTGTGGAGCCGCAGGAGAATGTGCAATCGGGCGTGACTGATTTGCTCAAGATGGAAGTGGAGCGTAAGGTCGATCGCATTGATTATTACCTTGATTTTGCCGATCGGGTGAACAAAATCAAATCTGAATTGATGACGATTTTGACTGATCTCAAACAACAAGGTAAAAGCATTGTTGGCTATGGTGCAGCAGCCAAAGCAACCACACTGCTAGCATATTTTGAGATTGATACAAAGATTCTCGACTACGTTGCGGATCTCAATCAATTCAAACAAGGTCGGTTTATGGGCGGTAATCATCTGCCGATCGTCGCCCCCACCCAAATCTTAGACGATCAGCCCGATTACATGTTGATTTTAGCGTGGAACTTTGCCGATGAAATCATTAAGCAGCAAAGCGAATTTCAATCAAAGGGCGGTAAATTTATTGTCCCAATTCCCAGCCCCAAAGTCGTTTAGATATTCAATACAGGTTAAATTCTCTTATGCACACCGTTTATTTTGATTCGCCTGCCAGTGATGATGTTCGTCGTAAGCGCCTTTATGATGGGCAGATTTTTGTATTCTCGCCCAAACCCAGCACGATCGCACTCATCAATCACGCACGCGGGATGATTGATGAAGCATTCAAAGGTCTTGATCCCAAGACCGCGCAATTTGAAATGACTGTGGAGGAGTATGTTGCGATCGTAGCGCCATTAAAACCACAGTTCATCCATCATCCCAAAACAAAAGGATTGATTCAGGATATTTTGCGGGAATTGAACTGTAATTTGGAAGAGACTTATTTGGATGTACCGCGTCTTCGCATGGTGACATCGGATGGGTACTTGACTAGCGGCGTGGGCTACGCGCACCATCCCCATCGAGATACTTGGTATTCGGCACCCATGAGCCAGTTTAATTGGTGGCTACCGATTTATGCTATTGAATCTGAATGTTCTATGGCCTTTCATCCGCGCTATTGGGCTGAAGGTGTGGAAAATGAATCCAATGAATTCAACTATTACAATTGGAACAAGACATCCCGTGCGAATGCGGCGCAGCATATTAAGTCAGATACGCGAAAACAGCCCCATGCAATTAAAGAACTTGATTTAAATCCCCAGGTTCGGTTTGTCTGCCCTCCTGGTGGCATTGTGCTGTTCTCGGGGGCACAAATGCATTCCACGGTGCCAAATACGTCAGGCTTCTCCCGGTATAGTATTGATTTCCGCACGGTGAACTTGAATGAGGTGAGGACCATGAGTGGTGCGCCTAATGTGGATTCTAGCCCGACGGGAACTTCGCTGCGGGACTTCATGCGGGGGTCTGATTTAACTCGGATGCCTGAGGAAATTGTGGCGCAATATGACGTGGGCGGTCCGGCAGAGGAGCATTTGATTTTCAAGCCGGAACTCGCGCAAGTTTGATGGGGTTCGACTCCGCTCACTCCTCAATAGTCGTGGGGTGAACGGAATCGTTCGCGAAGCGTTGCGCTAGCAAACCCCGGATTTTGACTGTTTAATTTATTAATTATTCAAACCCACAGGACATCATCATGACTCAAAGCACGATCGCAACTCAATCAATCCCCGCTGGAACCCGCGCCATCGAATACACCTGCCCAAGCTGTGGCCATGGTGAAATGCATGTGTTTTATGAAGTCCGCAACGTGCCTGTCCATAGCTGCCTGATGATGCCCAACGAAGCGGAAGCCAAAGCATTCCCGTCGGGCGACGTGGTGCTAGGCTTCTGCGGCCATTGCGGCTTTATTACCAACACCGAATACAACGCCAGCGATGCAAGTTATTCCCCAACTTACGAAGATCAACAAAGCTTCTCCCCTACATTCAATTCTTTTGCAGGCCGATTGGCGCAGCGAATGATTGATAAATACAATTTGGCGGGCAAACACATTGTCGAGATTGGATGCAGCAAAGGCGACTTCCTCTTGATGATGTGTGAAATGAGCCAGGGGAGCGGCGTGGGCATTGACCCGAGCGCGATCGTCGGACGGGTCGAAAGCGAAGCCGTCAGCCGTGTGAAGTTCATCGGCGAATACTATTCTGAAAAACACGCCGATCAAGTGGGTGAATTCATTTGCTGCCGTCATACCCTAGAACACATTCACCAAACCGAAGACCTAATTCAAACTGTGCGGCGATCGATCGGTGATCGTAATGACACAATCGTATTCTTTGAAATTCCCGACATGGGCCGAGTCCTGCGTGAGACCTCCTACGAAGACATTTACTACGAACACTGCTCCTACTTCACTCCCGGCACGCTAGCGCGCCTTTTCCGCAAATCAGGCTTTGAAGTGATTGATTTGTATTTGGACTACGGCGATCAGTATTTGATGATTGAGGCGAAACCTGTGCAGGGCATTTCGACCAAGATTCATCCCGCCGAAGAAAGTGTTGAAGATGTTTGCAAAGATGTCGAGCATTACGCGGCGTCAATCGGACCCAAGCTCAACCATTGGAAAACCCACCTGGAATCCATGAGGGCCGAAGGAAAGCGCGTTGCAATCTGGGGTTCCGGCTCCAAGTGCGTCGCATTTTTAACGACATTAAACACTTTGGATTTGGTTGATTGTATTGTCGATATTAATCCATACCGCCAAGGCAAGTTTATTCCCGGCGTTGCCCAAGAGATTCAATCACCCGAAGCATTGAAAGCTTACAAACCCGATGAAGTTATTTTGATGAATGGCATCTACCGGGATGAAATTCAAAAAATGCTGAATGAAATGGGTGTAGAGACTTCGATCGTGGCGATTTAAGATCTGAAGTTTCTTACTTAAACCCGATCCCCCTAACCCCCTTAAAAAGGGGGAACCGGAAATTATGATCATAACTTTCCGCCTCTAAACCACTCTCAAAGTCCCCCTTTTTAAGGGGGATTTAGGGGGATCGGGCCTCTCGCAATAACCAACCAAACGCTCATCACTCAGTGCATCACTCATGTATGACTTCACGATCGTAGGCGGCGGTATCGTCGGTCTTTCCACCGCAATGGCCCTCGGGCAAACCTACCCCAACGCCAAAATCCTCCTCCTCGAAAAAGAAGCGTCTTGGGCCAATCACCAAACCGGAAACAACAGCGGTGTAATCCACTCTGGCATCTATTACAAACCCGGCAGCTTCAAAGCAAAGTTCTGTCGCGATGGTAGCCGATCGATGGTGGAGTTTTGCCAAAAACACAACTTGCCCCACGAAGTCTGCGGCAAAGTCATCGTCGCCACCAAACCCGACGAATTGCCTTTGCTGAAAAACCTCTACGATCGTGGTCTCCAAAACGATCTTCCCGTCAAAGAAATCACGCCTGAAGAAGTTCGAGAATACGAACCCCATGTCAGTTCGATCGCAGGGGTTCACATCGCCTCCACAGGCATCGCCGACTACCGCGCAGTTTGTTTGAAATACGCCGAAATCGCCACCGAACAAGGGGCAGATCTCAAACTCAACACCAAAGTTTTGAGATTGATCAAAACCAGTTCCGGCTACACTATTGAAACCAATCAAGGCCCTTTCAACACGGCTTTTCTCGTTAATTGTGCAGGACTACAATGCGATCGGATCGCTGAATTAACAGGGATCAAACCTAATGCAAAAATCGTTCCCTTTCGCGGTGAATATTATGAACTCATCCCTGAAAAGCGTCATCTCGTTAAAGGGCTAATTTACCCAGTTCCAGATCCCAGCTTTCCCTTCCTCGGCGTTCACTTCACCCGAATGGCCGACGGCACAGTCCACGCAGGTCCTAATGCAGTCCTTAGCCTCAAGCGCGAAGGCTACAACAAAACCGACTTCGACCTGCACGATGCCATCGACACGCTTACCTATCCCGGCTTCTGGAAACTCGCCGCCAAGCATCCCAACCAAGGCACTCAAGAAATCTTACGATCGATC
>JANMIS010000951.1:0-5962 GCA_031375925.1 Synechococcales cyanobacterium OTE_70_concoct_197_sub | reverse complement strand
CTCTGGAACATGGTCGGATTTCAAACCAATCTCAAATGGGGCGAACAAAAGCGCATTTTCCAAATGATTCCCGGACTCGAAAACGCCGAATTTGTTCGCATGGGCGTTATGCACCGCAATACATTTATCAATTCACCAGAGTTACTTAGCAACACTCTGCAATTCAAATCCCGTCCCACACTCCTTACCGCAGGCCAGATTAGCGGGACCGAAGGCTACACCGCAGCTTCCGCTGGAGGCTGGCTGGCTGGAACCAATGCTGCGAGGTTAGTGCTAGGTAAAGACCCGATCGCCCTACCGATCACCACCATGATGGGCGCGCTGTTTGAATTCATCAGTTCCGCCGAACCCAAGCATTTTCAACCCATGCCTCCCAACTTCGGCATCCTCCCTCCCCTTGCCACCAAGGTTCGCAGCAAAGCCGAACGCTATGGGCAATACCGCGATCGAGCCTTTTCCGACCTCGCTCAGTGGGCTAGCCAAAACCAGATCTCCCTGACACAAACGCCCTACGCAGAACTGGGTGCAGTGGAACAGAATATTCCCTGTCAGAGCAATTTTGTTGTACCGCTAGACAGTCTTCAAGCCTCAGCCTAGCCCCACTCATCAACTTTTCCTTCGGGAACCTTATCTGTTGTCTAAGATTCATATTAGGCAGAATGACTGTGCTAGTATTCTGTGACAGTTTGAGGAGTTGGATGGGTCTAAACACTTAGATTTTGCTGCGGGCCAAGCCTTAGGAAAAATCAAAATTTACCCCTGAAAACAATTATTTTGTGGTGGTAGAGGAGTAATTCACGTGACCAATCGATTTATGGGGAATTCAAATGTCCCATTTCATAAAAGTTACCCAGAACCGATTCGGGTTGGGGTTATTGGCATCGGCAACATGGGGCAGCATCATGTCCGTGTGTTGAGCTTGATGAAAGATATCAAGTTAGTCGGAATTTCAGACGTGAACGTCGATCGGGGGCTTGAGACCGCCAGCCGTTATCAGACGCATTTTTTTGAAGATTATCATGAACTATTGCTACATGTTGATGCGGTTTGTATCGCCGTTCCGACGCGCTTTCACCATGCTGTTGGCCTAGCAGCGCTTAAGGCAGGCGTCCATGTTCTAATTGAAAAACCCATTGCTGCAACGATTTCAGAGGCTGAGTCTCTCGTCAACGCTGCGGCTGACACTGGGTGTTTGCTACAGGTGGGACACATTGAACGGTTTAACCCGGTTTTTCAAGAACTAAGTAATGTGATGAAAACCGAGGAATTGGTTTCTCTCGAAGCCCATCGCATGAGTCCCTATAGCGATCGGGCTAACGATGTGTCTGTGGTTTTGGATCTCATGATTCACGATATCGACCTTTGCTTAGAACTCGCTAACTCGCCCGTCGTTCGTCTGACTGCCAGCGGCAGCAAAGCGAGCCAAAGCTCTAAATATCTGGACTATGTGACCGCCACGCTGGGATTTGCCAATGGCATTGTGGCCACCTTGACGGCCAGTAAGATCACCCACCGGAAGATCCGCAAAATTTCAGCGCACTCTAAACGATCGCTCACTGAAGCGGATTTTCTCAACAACGAGATCCAAATTCACCGATCGAGTAATGGAATTCCCGCTAGCCTTGGAGCTGTCGGACCTGCGAGCTTTACCCGCCCCAACCTGTACCGCCAAGACGGCATTATCGAAAAAGTAGCGATCGGTCGTGTAGAACCCCTCCATGCCGAACTTGAGCATTTTGTCGCCTGTGTTCGCGGTGGGCTGCCACCTTTTGTGGGCGGAGAGCAGGCGCTTAAGGCCTTGCGTCTCGCCAGCCTAATTGAGCAAATGGCGATGGATGGTAAAGTCTGGCATCCAGTTGATCTGGGCCTCGGACCGATCGAAACCCCCATGATGGCGATCCTATAAATCCTTCTTTCTCAAGATCCTTCTTTTTAATGGGGATCTTGAGAGGCTTGGGACTTTCAGAATTGCACCCTAATCTATGCCTGTTTCTCTCTACACCCCTCGACTCGTGATTCGGCTGGCGACCCAGGAAGACATTCCTGATATTTTGACGCACATGCGGAACAATCAAGATTTTCTTACGGCCTTTGAACCGACTCGTCCTACTGATTTTTATAGTCGGGGATATTGGCGATCGCAAGTGGCCCGAAGTTTTGACCAATATCAAAACGGTCAAGCGCTGCGGCTTATTTTAATCGAACGGGATCAACCCGGCAGCACTAAAGGCAGCTTGATCGGTACAGTTAATTTCAGTAATTTCATTTATTATCCCTTTTACTGCTGTAGCTTGGGCTATAGTCTTTCGGAAAACAAACAAGGCTATGGCTTTATGCAGGAAGCCCTGACCGTAAGCATTAATTACGTTTTCAACACGATGCAATGCCACCGCATTCAAGCCAACTACATGCCCCGCAATCAACGCAGCGGAAAGCTTTTGGCTCGGTTAGGCTTTAGGATTGAAGGCGACGCCAAAGACTATCTGTTGATCAATGGTGTCTGGGAAGATCACATTCTTACTAGCCTAACTCATCCAAATTGGAAGGTTCCCTGATTTGGATATTCAATCTCTGACGAGCCGCCCCCTAGCCCCCAATTCTGGGGGAATATGACTGTCTAATGCAAACCCAAAGCCCTCAAATTCAAGGCCATACCATTGCGGCGATCGCGACAGCGATCGTCCCCGAACAAGGCAGCGTCGGCATTGTGCGACTTTCCGGAGCGGGCGCTTACGAAATTGCCTGTAAAGTCTTTCAAGCGCCTGGTCAGCAAGTTTGGGAAAGTCATCGTATTCTCTACGGTTACATTACGGACCCTAGTACACAAGAACAACTCGACGAAGCCTTGCTGCTAATCATGCGGGCACCCCGATCGTATACCCGCGAAGACGTGATTGAATTCCACTGTCACGGCGGCATGATCGCAGTTCAGCGAGTCCTTCAGCTTTGTCTTGAGTTTGGTGCAAAACTCGCGCAGCCAGGAGAATTTACATTACGTGCTTTTTTAAATGGTCGATTGGATCTAACCCAAGCCGAAAGCATTTCAGACCTCGTTGGAGCTAAGTCACCTCAAGCCGCCGCTGTTGCCCTTGCAGGCATTCAGGGCAAGCTCGCCCAACCCATTCGAGAGTTGCGATCGGTCTGCCTTGACCTTCTCGCCGAAGTCGAAGCCCGCATTGACTTTGAAGACGATCTGCCTGCGCTTCAAGAAGACCGCATTCGTCAAAACTTGCGTCAAGCGATCGAGCAAGTCACCCAAATCTTAGATACGCGCGATCGAGGTCAGCTTTTACGAACAGGATTAAAAGTTGCCATTGTGGGACGTCCCAATGTCGGCAAATCCAGCTTACTCAATGCTTGGAGCCAAACCGATCGAGCCATTGTTACGGATTTGCCGGGAACGACTCGGGACGTTGTGGAATCGCAGCTTGTGGTGGGAGGCATTCCCATTCAAGTTCTTGATACAGCGGGCATTCGAGAGACGGACGATCGGGTCGAAAGCATTGGTGTAGAACGATCGCGCAAGGCGGCACTAGAGGCAGATTTGGTGCTTTTTGCGATTGCTGCCGATCAGGGCTGGACTGACGGCGAAGACGAGATTTATGATCAAATCAAAGACCGATCGATCATCTTTGTCATTAATAAAGTGGATTTAAAATCTCCCGATTCTGTAATCACCAAAATTAACGTATTAACGAATCAAACTTACATCGTCCAAACGATCGCAGAACAATCTATTGGAATTAACAAATTAGAACAAGCTATTTTAAGTAAAATCAATCAAGGAACCGCTCAACTTACCAATCTAGATTTCACAATTAACCAACGGCAAGCAAGTAGCCTAACCCAGGCAAAAAATGCGCTTGAGCAGGTTCAAGCCACCATCGACGATCGCCTCCCTTTGGACTTCTGGACCATCGATCTGCGCGGTGCCGCTCAAGCTCTCAGCGAAATCCTGGGTGAAGAGGTGACAGAATCGATGCTCGATCGAATCTTTAGTCAATTTTGCATTGGAAAATAGATTGCGGACGGGGATGCGGTAAAGTAATAAACCTGCGTTCCAGCAATACGAGAGTTATCCCCCATGGAAGCCCAATCTACCCCTGATTCAATTGAGCATCAAAATGTCCCCGTGGCCCATCGTGGACTGCATGACTTTCTGTATAGCTCTGATGATGAACATGCCGCAGTCCCCAAAAGCGCCGTTGCAGTTCCAACGGAAGATACCACGATGTCGGTTCAGGACTGGTTTGAGGTGACGGGGGATGTCAAAGTGGCGGGCGTTTATGGTGTTTTGGATTGCGCTCGGCGATTGCAATATGTCAATATTTCCCGCAATGTATCCTTGTCATTGAGAAGTCACCAGACGCAGTTAGGGTCGGAGCTTTGTGCCTGGGTGCGAGTGTTTCCATTTCGATCGCCAAAACGGGATGAAATGATGACAGTGCAAACGACTTGGATTGCTGAAAATGGCACCATTCCCATCGGCAACCAAGATGATGATAATCCTTGGGCTAATGCTACGGGGGCCGCTGCGATCGCTGCCATGACTCCCGCAGAACGCAACGCCTACGAAGAGAAGAAACTCAAACTACGTAGCGCTATGGCAGATTCAACGTTAAATCGAGAAAAAACTGCGATTACGAATGCTGAGGCCGATCGTCACAACTTAGAGCAGGCGATCCAAAGTGATGACTGGAGCAGCGTCATCAATGCTCAAACGCAGGATACTTTGTAATTTATTGGTGTAATTTATTGGTGTAATTTATTGGTCCCTAGGAGGACATATCAATAGGGTAATCAAACTGCGTCTATCCTTCTTTCACCATCCATACCAACATCGCCAACAACCGATCGATCGGCTCTAAAGGATAATCCGCCAGATCGATCGTCACCACTTTTCCCTCCAGTTTTAGAAATCGCCAGAGCGTTCCACTCGTCACACAACCATAAACTGTCTTGATGTCGGTATTATTTTCAGTATTGAACTTTTCAGCCGCAACCATTTCGGCAATGCATTGTGGAACACCGAGTTTCAAGTCAGCTTTTTTTGCTTCTACTAAAACAATCACGGGAGATTCGATCGCATAGAGTTCAGGCGATCGGCTGATTAAGAAATCACAAATTCCATTCAAACCCAAACTCGCATCCACTGTAAAATCTTCCCCGGAAAAGAGCGAAATCTCTCGGTTCAGTAGCTCCCGAACCTCCACTAGAAGCGGCGCAACTAAAAGTTCCGATCGTGCCTTTTCACTTCCCGTTGCTGTTGCCAAAGTCCGTGTTTTATTCAAAAAGCCAGTGAGAATGGGATCAGGCACAATGACTTTGAGATCATTAGGGATAAACCGATCGCCTTCCTTTGTTGTTAATCCAAAAGCTTTCTTCAGTTGGCTAATGGATGTGAAAGAACTGTAGGGCATAGTCATGAATCCTGTCTGTTGCGATATCGGGCAATTGAAATCACCACTATCCAACTATACACCCCGTCCGATCGTGCGATCGAATATTGCGCGGGTACTGGCAGAAGCGGCCATTCCCGTTCCGGGAGGCTACGCCAACGATTTGGCTGAGTTGGAAGAAAGGGTTGCGTAGTCGATCGTGCAGTGTTGCGTAAGCAGTATTGTGCTGGCAAATAGTGTTTTAGTGTTTGTTAAGATTTAGACCAGAGTGACAACATTTGGATATGCGAGAATCTTGCCATCAGCAGTCAAGAGAGGCGACTGAAGAATCCGGGAAGTTGCGACAATAAGCTGATCTCCAGGGTCTCGATGAAATCCAGTGAGTTTTGTGGATTCGACAATAATGGGAATTGTCAGGTCTAGAAGTTGAATCCCAGGGTAAGTAATCGCAGCTTCTAGCCAATTTTACACAGGTAAAAACAGCCCTAATCTCCCAGATTCGACGGCTTTGGCAACTTCCCAACAGGAAATTAGAGTGATGCCTAAACCGTCAGGCTGATGCT